>CAMXTM010000044.1 GCA_947246775.1 uncultured Clostridium sp.
AGTGTTTGCATTTTTGACAGCACTTGTTTGTAATCCAAAAGAAAAATAAAAGTTTTAAAAAAGATTGAGTTTTATGCTCAGTCTTTTTTTGTCAATCGAAATCGTTAGATTTGTTTGCATTTTTCGTCAAAAAATATTATAATAGTATATGGTTTTTATTTCACAAAAAGGAAATTAGGGGAATGTAGTCTTTGTTAGTGTTATAAGGAGGTTTCTATGAAAACAAATAGAAACATACAAAAAATTTCAAATAAAAATTTAATAGAAGAATTGAATCTTTATATTGCGCCTGTAGAAAAACAATGGATAAATAAAATAAAACCTGCTGATAAACAGTCTATTGATTTATTAAAGGAATATTTGGGTATGAATGAAGTGAATATCAATTTTCCGAAGTCATTTATTGACTTTTGTTGTTGTGCAGGGGAATATGATGGCGGTTTATTGTCAACTGTTTTGAAAGGAGATTTTTCTATTTGTGAACAAATAGAATTTTATAAAGAAATATACGATTTTTATAAAGAGGAGTTAGACCCGTTTCATTTTGCGTTTTTAATAGATGAAGTTGGAATAGAATACATTATAAAACAAGATAGGAATCGGGAAATAGGAATTTATTATGGAGAAACTTGTGCTGTTAGTTCCTGTTTTGAAAAATTGTTATTTCAGTGTGCAGTACGATTGTATGAGGAAAGATATTTTTCTGAAAAAATTGGTTTTGGATTCAATATAATCTTTTCAAAACAAAGTGATGGCGTCATCCTATTGGACAAAGTAAAAAAAATTTGTCAGCTATATCACTTAAAAGAAGTATGGTTTAATGATGATTATTTTTATTTTGCGTATTGTAATGATTTTTCTGTTTTTTTTCTAAATCAAGTTGGAATTGTGGGACAAATAGCGGGTAATCATCTTCAAAAGATAGAAAATTTTTTAAAAGAGCTGGAAGCGCAGCTAAAAGTGAAAATAGATAGTTTTATTTAAAAAGGAAAAGGAGAGAAAATGAAAATAATAGATGAATTAGACCAATCCAGAATGATTAAATTATGGATTGATGAAATACCATATTCGTATAAAAAAGAAAAAACACAAAAATTATACTATAAAGCTAATAAATCTGTAAAATTTTATGAGGGCAATATTACAGCAGAGGTAAAGCTAAATGCAAGGCATATTAGTAACTATGCAATGATTAGTATGAAATATCTTAATGAGGATATAGATGAATTGATTGTTGAAATAGTAACTGATGATACGAAAGAAGAAATGTTTGATTCTGAAATATTAAAAGGAAGAAAAAAGTATTTAGGGATTCATTCAGAATTTGTTGATGGCATCATTAATTTTATAAATAAGTATGATGATTCTAAACTGCCAACAGGCAGGGTCATACTTCTGGGAGGAGGATATGATGAAGTAAGTTCAAGCATAATAGCATTTGAAAGAGTTATGGATATTTTATTTTTTGTTTATAAAGAATTAGGGAATAGTAATATAAAAAAGTTTAACAAAAAAATAATAGAGAAATGTAGTATTTCTTATACATATGGTGAGCAAGAAAAGAGAGATGAAAAGTAGAAAAAGGAAAAGGAAAGGAAATGTTTATGGAGTATGAATACGAACAAACAAAAGAATTTATAATTGACAAAATAGCAGAAAATTTGCCTTTTAGGCAACAAGGAATGTTTTTATTGATGGCACTAGAAAGAAAATTTGCATTTTATAAAAAATGTGCAGAAGGGAAAGAATGGAGTCGAACAGAAAAATTAAATGCTATGTTGGAAGATTGTTGGGATACTATAATAAATGATACAAAATATGATTATATTGCACAAAGCTTGGAATTTCCTGAAGACCCTGATGATGAAGAAAAATGGATAGATGAATGTTGGGAAGATTGCCCTCCACATATAATAAAAAATTATAAATATACAGTGTGGATAGAAATATTATCTGATATAGTGGGAGATATACATTGTATGATAAGTCAAATAGCGAAAATATCACTACTTGCAAAAGAAGATAACAGCAATCATAAATTAAGAGTTGGAGTTTATAATTTTAGATTTTTAGAAGATTGTTTTGGAACTTATGCTCCAGAATTATTTGATAGGGCATTTGAGCAAGGAGAAGAAGAACTATTTGAGGAACACGAATTAATGTGTTTGGAATTTGAAAGAGAAAAAAGGGACATAGAATATTTAAAAACAGAAAAGGACTTGCAAAAAATATATCAAAGATACCATTTTGAATTGCAAGAAAGCATATTAGAGGGTTATTGGTTTGATGAAAGCATTCCTTACACATATGATGAGCAAGAAAAGAGGAATTAGAAGTAGAAAAAGGAGTGTATATTTATGGATAAAAAAGCAAAAGAAACCTTAGTGGGAGAATTAAGTGAAAGTCTTTCTGATAGTCAATTAAAATTGTTTGTTATCATATTAGTAGAAAGACAATTTCGAACTTACAAAAAGTATGCAGCAGGTAAAGCATGGGATTTTACAGATAAATTTAATAACATAATAGAAGATTGTTGGGACTGTGTTATAAATGGTACAGAATATGATTATATGATGGAATTAGAAAATTCAGATAACTATTTTGAGGATTATGAAGAGTGGGAAGAAGAATGTGATATGCATTCTCCTAAATATTTAATTGATGATTATAGTTATGGTGAAAGTATAGAAGTTTTAACTTGTATCGTACAAAGTATTTATATTCTTTACCCATCAATGGCAGAAAGTAGAAATCATAGGAGTCAAGCGGAACAAAATTTTGATTTTTTACATCAATTTTTTTATCATACAGACGATGAAGTTGACTTTGAAGAACACGAGTTAGTATGTTTGGAGTTTGAGCGGGAAAAGAGGGATATAGAATATTTAAAAACAGAAAAGGACTTGCAAAAAATCTATCAAAGATATCATTTTGACTTGCAGGAAAATATATTAGAAGATTATTGCCTTGATGAAAGTATTTCTTATACATATGATAAGCAAAGAGAGACAGAATCAGGAGAAGCAGAACAAGAATTTGATAAAAATATGGTAGAATTTTATTATAAGTATGGTTGTATTTATACAGAATTAGGCAGATATGAAGAAGCAGCAAAATTTTTTACGGAAGTAATTGATTTAGAACCAAATAATGTAGAGGCATATAATGGTCGTGCTTTTGCTTCTATGTGTTTAAAAGAATATCAAAAAGCCATTGATGATTTAAACAAAGCGATTACTTTTAATCCAAATTATGAAAGAGCATATCATAATTTAGGTGTTGTGTATCATGAATTAGAAAAATATGAGGAATCCATATTTTATTATAATAAGCAAATTGAGTTAAATCCAAATGCTGAAAATGCCTATTTAGGGCGTAGTAATAGTTATACTGGCTTAGGAGAACATCAAAAATCAGTTGAGGATTTGACAAAAGCTATTGAACTAAAACCAGATTTTGCAGAGGCATATTGTAATCGTGCTTACAATTATAATGAATTGAAAGAATATCAAAAAGCAATTTGTGATTGCGACAAAGCAGAAGCACAAAATCCTAATTTAGGAAATATCTATAGTAATCGTGGTAATAGTTACTATGGTTTAGGGGAATATCAAAAGGCGATTGATGACTATAGCACAGCAATTGCATTAGAGCCAAATGATAAGGAAACCTATTTGAATCGAGCAAAAGCTTACCATGCAATAGGAGAAAAAGAAAAAGCGATTGCAGATGAAAACAGAGCAAAAGAAATTGATTAAATGGGAATGGCGAAAATAGAAGAGAGGTATGAGCGGTAAAATGAGCGAATTTCTGTTATGTAAGAGTGAATTTGACTTAAAAGAGTTGCACTGTACGAAACTTTTTAATCATAAACAAAATAGGGAATTTTTAACAAAAGTAGCAAGGGAATATGTGCCAATAGAAGAACAAAAAAATCTGTGGGTGTTGCCAGAAATAGACAGATATTGCACAGAAGCGCAAGAAATGGTAAATAATGGTATTTTATTCCAACATACAAAATTATATCATTTATTGTATGAATTATATGATAAGTGTACAGAGCTTCTTTTGTGGTATGGAGATGACTATTTGCAGTTAGAGGAGGCAGCAGCGAGGGATACGTTTTTTGAGCTGGTTGAAAAAGGGATAAAAGATTCGTGCTGTGAAATTTATGCGATAATAAAAATAGGGAGGGAAAAATGCAATACACTTTAATAAAAGGTATGAAAATAACAACAAAATTTATTTTAGAAGAATATATACCATTAAAAGTAATATTGAATGAACAAAAAGAAGAAATGAAATATATTTTCTATTCTAAAGGGAAAAAATCACATTTAGAAATTGCAATAGGTATGCAAAGTTGTTTTATAAAAAGAATTACATTATTGTTAAGTGAAAAATATGATTTTTTTGAAAAGGAACTCATAATAGAGGAATCTCAAATTGGTGCTGGAAACTTAGATATTGAACTAGATTCCTTAGTTGAAAAAATAGAATGTTTTCATTTTTTAACATATTTATTCTTAAATGGTGTTAAAATTATACTTTCTGATAAAAAGAGTGTTACTTTTGTTAGAATGGACAAGGTATATATTGGGATATCTAAATCAAATGAAATAGTCGAAATTTGTATAATAGGATTAAATGAAAAAGAAATGTGTCACATAAAAAACGAATTAAATTTACAGATATTATAAAGTTTTGTGGGTCTTGCTCAGCAAAGCAAAGAAAGTGATATGATTAAAAACAGTTTCTAAAGCCAGTGATGCTATATAAGAACCTGTAAAAATAGAGAGGGAAAAATGCAATTAATTGTTAATTCGCCTAGTTACTATAAAACTATTTATGGAGTAGATAATGAAGTATATGATTTGTGTACAAAAATTGGTCATTTTGTAAAAGAGAAAAACTATAGCAATTTGGTAGATAGAATTGCGATAACGCCTATTGTTGCACCGAATGATAGGATACAAAAAGGACAATGGAAAGAAGAAGTACACTACAATATAAAATCTAGTTTGATTATCGTAAAAAAACATATTGATTATAATAGGTATGTAAAAGCGCCTATGGAAGAAAAGAAAAAATTGATTGTAGCTAATATTTTAAGGTCAATAAAAACGATTCAGCGAAAAGGAAAAATAAATTATTTGCAATTTGAAAAAGATTTGTTAGCATTTCTAAATTATAAAAAAGAGGAAATAGAACCATATTTTTAAGTAGTTCTATATAATACTTTTGTTGATTGGAGAGATGAAATAATATGGACATTTTAAATTTTGATTTTTTATACAATATTTTGGAAAATGGTGACGAAGATACTAAAAAAATATTATTTTTTAGTTTAATAAATAATTCGAAAAATAATAGGTATTTATATCAATATATTGATATAAGTTGGATTGAATATATGTTAGATAAAGTAGACTTTATAGAGGACATTTATGAAAAAGCTGATATTATAAGCTTTTTAGTAGGTGTTATCTATGAAAATGAATTTGAAATAAAAGATACGAAAATAGAACATTTATTTTATTTGTATTTGAACATTTTACAGAGTGGATATGGTGCTGATGTTATAAATACATTATCTTATTTCTTAGATTTAGGAATTTCATTAGAAATTATAGTTACAGAATGTATAAAAATATATCCTAATGATGTGTTTATTCATCTGTTTTCAAAATTGCCTGAAATAGGCAAGTGTAAAGTAGGCAAAAACAATGAGAAATTTGTTTCTTTAATAGAACAACATAGAAAAATGATTACTAGATTTGATTTAGTATTACATTTCCATTTTATTACAAGCTATGATTACGCAGAAAATATTTTAATTGCAGGAGAATATTTAAACAAGTATTATAATTATATGATAATGTGTGCTGATTGGGCATTTAGTAGAGAACATTCTCGTGAGGACCTTATAGTTGAAAATATTCTTACAAAGAAAGAACTACAATTATTTGTAGAATTAGGAGACATATTAGATAGGTGTAAAAAATTAGAATCGAAACAAAAAACGGATACAGAAAAAGAATTATTTGAATCTTTGGATAAAGTATCTGAACAGTTAAAATTATTATTAAAATCAGATGAAATAAAAAGTATTAGAAAACGTTTTTTTGGTGAAAAAAGTTTCTTTGAAGTTGCATTTGATTTACCTTCCTAAAAAGATTAATGCAGGGGAGCAGCCCGATAGTGCTATGATAGCAAAAGGAGTCCAATTAAAAGGAGGGGAAAGCGTATGAAAAGTTATATAGAAAAAATAAAAAAAATAAGCGGAAGCGGACAGTGTGCATTGGCGTTGGCGATTGCTGAAAAAATTATGGCGTATGAAGAATTAAAAATAGAAATTCAACCATATAATCTTGCAAAAGACGCAATAGACGCATACTGGAAATGTCTAAATGGTGAAATTGATTTAGATTATAATGATATTTATCTTGCTACAATTGGAATTGATGATGAGGAAGATTGTTCTGAAAAGGGATTTTTTTTGCCCTGTCAGGACGTTATTGATAAATATGGTGATAATAATAATATATCCATTAAATATCTTCTAATATTAGATATATTTTTAATTTTAGCCTTGCATACGCAAGGAAAGGAAATAGAATATTATGGTTTAGATACAGATGTTTGTGATATAGGCGACGAATTTGTGGAAGAATTTATACAAAAAGTTTTAGAGCAAAAAATAATGAGTGAAGATGAGCTTTATTTGTTGCTGGATTATTTGAATCAAAAATATCCTGCTTATTGTGACATAAACAGAAAGAGCTTGTTAAGTGCTATAAAAAGTAGAAATAGAATACTTACTAAAAAGGGATATAAAAGAAGAACAAAACGATTTATTAGAAAAAGGTATAAAATAAGAAATTATAGAAGAATAAATGCAAGTGGACAGTGTGCTTTAGGGTTAATAATAGCAGAAAAAATTTTACATAATGAAAAATTAGATAAAACAGATAGCAGATACCAGTTTGCTCAAGAACGAATAGCATACTGTTGGAAGTGGTTAAATGGTGAAATAAAAGGAAAGGAAAATGTACAAAAAGTAATACATATTGATGATGAAAATGAATTAATTTGTTGTTTTGACCAAGAAGATGAAATAAATCAGTTGTATGCGATTGCTTGTAGTGCAATTTGGGTTGTTGAAGACAAAGCACTTTTGTCATATGATGAATTTAATAATATAGAGAATACTTTGTTTGATATAATGCATGATTCTATTAAATTAAATGTTATGACACAAAAAGAATATAATAGTTTAGTGGATTACTTAGATAATCAATATTATAATTATCCAAATATTTCTAAAAGAGAGATGATGGCTTTATTAGAAAAAAGTGGGAAATAAAAAGATAGGAGGTAGCGGTATGAAGCAAGAATATTGTGATATTATCAAAGCGGCAGACAAATTTTTAAAGGAGGGGGAGCAGCCCGACAGTGCTATGATAGCAAAAGAAGTCCATTTAAAAAGTGAGCAGGTGTGTCATTTGATGGAAGAAATGGACGAGCAGGGGCTTGTAATAGCGTTTGAAATAGATATGTGTTGCGGGGAAGACTATGTAATAAATGAAATAACAGAAAAAGGCAAAAAAGTATTGTAATGTTATATTTATTAATTTTTTTTGAATTTGATGCATTTTTGAATACAATATGATATAATATATAGCATAAAATATTTGTATCAATGTGTTTTGATGTCAAAATAGTAAATTTTTTAAAAATAGTGGCATTTTAGCACATAAAAAAGAAAAAAAGGAGCGAATTATGGAAAAAGCCATTGGTTCTAAAGTTAATTTGAAAAATATGGAAGATATGTTAGCCGTAGAATATATGTCCTGTGTGTGGGATTTAATGGACGAAAAAAAAGTACAAAAATTAGATGAACACGTGCAGCATTGCAATACAAGCAGATTACAACACAGTATCAATGTATCATACTATAGTTTTTTGATATGCCGTTTTATGGGCTGGGACTATCGTTCTGCGGCAAGAGCAGGATTACTTCATGATATGTTTTATTATGATTGGAGAGTTACAAAGGGGAACAGAACAAACCACGCATCTTGGCACCCACGTGTTGCCTATGACAATGCAAGAAAAATCACAGAATTAAATAAAATAGAAAAAGATGCGATATTAAAACATATGTGGCCTTGTACACTCGTGCCACCAAGATATAAAGAATCCTATGTGTTGACTTTTGTGGATAAAACTTGCGCCGTAATGGAAGCAGTAGGACAAAAATGGCACAAAGTAAAAGGCGCTTTTGCCCACTAATCAAGTTAGCTTTAGAATACGCAAAAAGAAAAAGACTTTGTAAAAGGTCTTTTTCTTTTTGTGTTTATGTCGGAATATCTAATATCACTTTGTGGCAATGCAAACAGTAGTAACAGGGAAATTTTGCGCCTACTATCCCTGCAAGAGGTGATTTGAAACAAGTCAGAGCGATTTCCTCTTTTTCCTCTGTATACAGTTGCGGGGAAACCATATTACGGTTAAATCTGAAAGAATCTGCGATTTCACCAACTTTCATTTCATGATTACAATAAGGACAAATCATGTGTTTTTCCTCCTTTCTATAAATGGGTACGTCTTTGTATTTCTGAAAAAAACAAGTCTCTGCGGAACAAAAACAACCCACCAAAAAGGATAATGCTCACAGAAACATTGATAGCAGAGGGATATAACACATTTAGTTTGTGGTCTAAAAGAAGAATAAGAGGAATGACTGCTAAAATACCATCTAATATTAAATAAAATATGTATTCGCTTGTGTGCAATTTTAAAAAATAGGCAAGTAAACAAGTGCCTACAATCGCACCTGTGCATAAAAAGGGGAGTACATATTCTAATGACCAACCTCTATATCCTGTTTTGTAATCCCAAAAATAGGCTAAAATAGATAGTATTACAACTTGCCAGAGTATATTTTTGGGGATATTGTGCCATTTTTTTAAGGCAATGTTAACAGAAAACCAAAAGCAAGCACTACCTGCAATGACAAAAAACACCCACCAACCATCTTGTGGGCGGGAAAGATTGATACCAATACAAATTGCAACGGCAACTAGTGTAATAAAAAGACCAATACGGAACATTTTTTGACTGAGCGGCGGCTGTAACTGTATGCTGGGAAAGATATTTTGTTCGGCTGAGCCTGTCAATTCTCCTTGACAAAGGGGGCAGCATTTTGCATTTCCTCTTATTTTAACATTCATACATAGTTATTTGTTGTCAATGACATTGACAACGATTTTCACCACCTTTTATATTTTATTTTTTATTGACTACTATATCAATAAAATTGTACAATTATTTGCATAAAATTGCAAGACGATTTTTATCAATTATTCTTCCTGTTCCATATTAGATGTAATTTCAATTTCTAAGTCCATATCTGATAAATGGCGGAAAAATCTTTTTGGCAAATCATTTCTTGAAAAAGCAGTTGCAATGCTAATGACAAAATTGTCTTGGAAAGAGCAAGTTGCAATTTGAGATGTTTTTGTACTAACAAACAAGTCAAATAAACGAATATACTCTGTCATTTCTGGAGGCATTACTATTTTTCCAACATTAGAAAGACAAGAAGTTATTTTTTGGGAAGAAAGCCAGTTTGCAAAGCGCAATACAGAATCTTTTGTAGTAAGTGGAACTAATTTCATGGTAATATTGTGTTCTAGCGCAGAAAGGGTATTCATGCCCTTGCGTAGTTCTTCTTCTGTTAGTTTTTGCTGAAATTGTGTTTTGACAGACTGCAATACTGCTTCTAAACTCTCTTTTTGTTCCTGAAACTGATAACTAATTTGTATGACTTCAAAAAAGTTTCTGGTTGTTTCAGAGGGAAAGTAGTTTCTTAGATTAACAGGTATGCTGATGACAACAGGTTTTTTTTGTTCTTTGACGCTCATACCCTCATAGATAGAATATATCCAGAGTGCAACTAAAAATTCTGTGACAGTAGATTGATGTTTTCTGCAAATAGAAAGCAGTGCTTTGACAGAAACGCAGCCCTCTATGACGCCAAGCTGCCCAATGTCAAGCAGGTCGCCTTTAATGTGGTAGGCAAATGGGGTTCTTTTGCGTTTTTGAGACTTTTCTTTTTTAAAATACTTTGAAAAACTGTCTGTGCTTTTTTCAGAAGCGGTTGTTGTATTTTCTAAATAAATATTTTTGTCTTTTAAAGTTTCGCTGTGTTTTTCTAATAAATAATAATATACAAGGGTTCTTAAAAAAAGCAATGCGCCTGAGCCGTCAGAAAGAACATGATGTACTTCTAAATTTATCCTTTTTTGATAGTAGGAAACATCAAAAAGAAGACTTTTTCTATTTGGATAGTATAATGGGGAACAAGGGTAACGATTTTCTATATGTACTTTAGGTTTTCTTTCTGTATTTTCAATATAGTACCAAAAGAGTCCTCTTTTTAGGATAGAGCAGGTTCTACATTTTGGTATAGTTCGCAGGAAAAGCGAAATACTTTGGTGTCTCTTTGGTCAGTATTTGCAGGAAATATTTTAGCAGCGTTGTCTAATTTGTGCCATTGTGGTTTTTTTTTCATTTTCAAAATAGCGGTCACTCCTGTAAAAATTTGTTTATTATTTTATAAGTATTTTGTATTAAATGATGTTTGTTTGGTAAAGAGGAAAAATACCCATGTAGTGCATCTGGTATTCTTTCGATTGTAACATCAATGCCTGCTTCTTGTAACTTTCTGCCGTATGCCTCTCCCTCGTCCCGTAGCGGACAGTATTCAGCCGTAATAATCAGTGTGCGAGGTTG
>CAMXTM010000045.1 GCA_947246775.1 uncultured Clostridium sp.
ATAATTATAATGCTGGAAAAATAAGAATGATTAAAGCATCAATATCTACTGTACCTGATCCAGGCTCTCCATATTCTTATTATACTTTGAAGTTAAAATATCATAATAGAGATAATACAAATGAAGATAAGAGTGTTATTACTTATGCAGTAGAGGGACATTATGACACGTTAGAAGCTGCTAAAGCAGATAATAAAGACAATATTAGAGAAGAACTTTTTGGTGATGACAGCGAGGATATAAGGTAGATTTTGATGGAAAGTCAGCAAAACTATTTACTGTGTTTAAAGGTGAAAAGGCAATTCAATGTAAAGTAATTGTAAAATCTCGTTTTGTTATAATACCAGAATTACAAAATCAAAGTGGACAAAAAGTAAGTAGCGCTGATGGTTTTATATTATGTACATATGATTACTCAAGTGACAGAAGATATAAAGTAAAATTAGATAGTGGACATTCTAAAGCAGACAAATATTATTTAAAATTAAATATGCCAGGTGAAGATTATAGTGTTAAATCAGATTATCATACTATTACTAAAGTAGTAGATGGTCATTATGGCTCTTTGCAAAAAGCTGAAAGTGCAAAAGATATTAAAGAAGAACTTTTTGAAGGAAAAGGTTATGAAGGAGTTTATAGCGGAGCTGGAAAAGAGTTTACAGCGTTTGTAGGTGATGACCCTTTCTATTTTACAATCGTTATAGATGACGAAAAATCAGACGAAAAACTAGATGTAGACCCAACACCTCAACCTGGTTCAAACGATACCTATTTTAGAGTAAAGGGAGCGAACTATGGTGATGATGGAAAACAATTAGAAAACGTTTATATTATGCCTTACAAGCATGATAGCTACTTTGACTTAGGCTATCAGACCATATTTTATACAGATGATGTAGACCCAAGCGCATTGAAACCTATTTTTTGGACAAAATTGGGCGTAAATATTTATTCTGGACATGAGGGAGCAGCGGGACAATTGCAAGAAAGTGGCGTGACAGTGCAAGACTTTTCACAAGGTGCTGTACAGTATTCCGCAGCAGCAGAAAATGGCAAGGGACAAAAAAATTATTGGGTTCGGTTTGTAAAGGTTGCACAAGGCGCAGAATTGTTTGTAAATGGATTGGAAGAAGATGTCGAAAATGGCGACTATAAAAGAGAAGTGTTCTTGACGAGTATTTATGACAATTTGCATGACATCTTTATTGCTAACGTAGGAGATGCGGAATTAAAAGGCTTAAAAGCAGAATTGACAGACGCACAAAATATCAAACTGGACGAATATTGGACAGTAGGCGGTACAAACAATGACACATTGGCGGCGTTTACGACAACACTTGCAGGTGTGAGAACAGAAGACGAAGCAGAACAAGTAATGGCATTGGCAAATAATGTTTATTTAGATTCAGAGTACGCTGAGCTGCCTAATGTCGCAAAAATTCGTTTGTTGCCTGATGGCGAGGGAGAAATTAAAGGTACTTTGACGATTTCAGCAGAGGGACAAGAGCCTGTTGTGATTCATTTGACTGGTAATGCTGGTGACCCTAGATTGCTCACCGATGATGTACCTGATGCCGTAAAATATGTGCCTTACTCTGTACAGCTATTGCACAATAATAAGTATAGTTGGAATAGTGTTAGTATGAAAATCACATCAGGAAAATTGCCTGATGGGGTAGAGCTAAAAGAAAATGGCGAAATCTATGGTACACCAAAAGAAGTAGGCGATTTTACCTTTACGGTGTCCATGACAAATAGCGTACTAACGGCTGCAAATACAAAAAAAGAGTACACCTTGACTGTGCTGGAAAATACAAACGAAAACGTTGATGGCGCAACGGATACAGATTATTCTGTAAGTACACGTGTTGGTACAAAAGTTGGTACAGATGATATTGTTACAGACATCAACGACCATTTGTTTGTATCAGAGGGTACGTATGGAGAATTTATTGACTTCTGGTTAAATGGTGAAAAATTGGAAGATGGAGTAGATTATGATAGTGAGGAAGGTAGTACAAAAATTACGATTCGTAAGCAAACTTTCCAAAATAAGGTTGACAAAACAGGTACAAATACTATCGCAGCAGAGTTCCGTGTTGGTGGAAATACAAACAATGAGTTAAAACGTTCCGCACAAAACTTTAAAATGAGTAACCCTAAACCAGTGACACCATCGAATCCGTCAACACCGTCGAAACCATCGAATCCATCAAAACCATCAGAACCATCAAAACCATCAGAACCATCAAAACCATCAGAACCATCGAATCCATCAAAACCGTCAGAGCCATCAAAACCATCAAGACCATCAGGTTCTGGAGGCGGTGGCGGAGGTAGCAGTAGTGGAAGAACAGGCTCTGTAGTAAAACCAAACACTACAGTAGAAGCACCACAGCCAACCGTTGCACCTCAACCAATTGTAGAAGCGTTGCAACCTATTTTAGAGACAATTGATGTGCCAGCAGAAGTGGCAGACAACAAAGCAAGTGCAAACACACCATTAGACCAAGCATTACAAGTTTTGGAAAATGCATTAGAAAAAGCAGCAGGAAATCATGCGCCTGTACAGATTACAGTAAATGTGACAGGGCTAGATAGCAATTTAGACAATGCAAATATTGTATTGCCAGAACAACTGTTAAATGGCATGGTACAGCAAAACAAGGTATCTATTAAGATTAACGCAGGACATTTGGGCAATGTGACCTTGCCACAAAAAGCAATAAACGATTTAGTTAGTATGATGCAAGGTGATTTAGAAATTACGTTGCAAAGAATTGGCAACACTGTAAAAATCATAATTACAAAAGGTGGACAGGAAGTCAAAGAAGTTAGTGGTGGTATTAAAATTGCGTTTAGTGGTTTAGATAATGGCGAAGTCATTGTATTGATTCAAACAGATGATGTAGAAGAAATTGCGAAAAAATCCGTTGTAGAAAATGGCAATGTGTATGCTTTAGTAAAAGGTTCTGGAACTGTGAAAGTGATTTATAATTCTAAGCAATTTGCAGATGTGTCACAAACAGACTGGTATTATAATCCAGTTACTTTTGTAAATAGTAGGGAGATTTTTGTAGGACTGAATGAAAAAGAATTTGCGCCAACTGCGACCATGAACCGTGCCATGATGGCAGCAGTATTGCACCGTTTGGAAGATAACATGGATATGAGCGGCGTCAGCACAACATTCCAAGATGCAGCACCTAATGATTGGTACTATGAAGATGTACTGTGGGCAGAAAAAGCAGGTGTTATGTTTGGATATAATGAAAATGCATTTGGAGCAAAGGATAAGGTATCAAGAGAGCAAATTGCAGGCATTATGTACCAGTATGCAAAATATATCGGAATAGACACGATAGAGCGAGGAGATATGACGCAATTTGTAGATGCTGGACAAGTTTCTGCTTGGGCAAATGACGCTACAAGATGGGCAGTAGCAACAGGTTTATTAGTAGGAGATAATGGCAATTTCCGTCCACAAGGAGATGCCTCTCGTGCAGAAGTTGCTGCCGTTTTAATGAGATTTATAGAAAAACTAGTAAAATAATGATTTTGTGATAGTATGCCCTTGCGCATAGCAAGGGCTGCTATCGTTCCATTGGTATCGCATTGTTTTTGTAAAATGGAAAAGGAAGAAATGAGGGAAAATGATGTCGACTGTAGTTTATATTACTATTTTAATTATTGTAATGATTGCAGTCATGATATGGCTTCAATCAAGGAGAAAAAAGAAAAAGGAAGAAAAATTTCAAGCAATGAAAAAAATGAGAGAAGATTCTTTAAAAGAGGCTTTGTCAAATACAATGGAAAGCAAAATAGAAACATCATTGCCTGCACAGTATAGACCTTATGAAATTGAATATTCTACAGGAGAGAATCAGAAAGCAAAAGAAAAGTTACCACTGTTGCAAATCATTCAAAAAAATAAGATAGTGGAAAAAAAGTATATTTTTCGTGCAAATGAGACGGTTACACTGGGGATTCAGTTTGGGACAATAGGGGTATTGAACACATCAGAGGAGGGGGAGGCATGGTGTGAGATATTTTATAAAAAAGGGGCATATTGTGTTCGTTCCTTTGAAAAAAGCAATATTTATTTGCAAAGAAATAAAAAGATGGCAATTGTAGATAAAATAGGGGTCAAATTAAAATCTGGAGATGTAATAGAGCTTCAAGATATTAGACTCCAAATTTTTTATATCAAGATGTAGAGAGATTATGTTGTGCAAAGGAGAAAAGCTATGAGTGTAATACTTTCAATCTTTAGTAAAAGTGCTTTTAAAGAATTTGTGCTACCAGCGGTCAATAATACAGAGGTTTCGTTGTTGCTAGAGCATTTTGTATTTCAAATAAAGGAAGACATTGAGCTAAAGCTGGAAACGTTAGATAGTAAGTGGTTTTTTCAAGGGGAGCAAAAGATACATATTAATAATCAGGATTATGATGGCAAATGTTTAGAAAATCAAGATACCTATTCTTTTACGAGTAAAAACGGTGAAAATATTGCGATTATGGTTCAAATTGTGGAAAGTCCTTTTACAGTATATTCTAAATTTAGTTTAAAAGAGGTCAATAGCATATCAATAGGAAATGCAAAAGAAAAGACAATTTCGTATTCTTCCTACTATGGAGGTGCGCAAATTATCTCAGAAAACCATGCAGAAATGGTGTATCAGCGAGGAAAGTGGATATTGCAAGACCATAGCAGTAATGGTATTTTTGTCAATGATATGCGTGTTTCTGCCAATAGGGTGTTGGACTTTGGCGACCATATCAATATTTGGGGACTGCGTATGGTTTATATGGGAGATATGATTGCAATAGATGAGTCTGTAGAAGTGACATTAAATTTGGAAATATTGCATAGAGTCGATGTCAGAAAAATTGCATCAGAAAAAGGTTTTGATAGTACGCAAACGAGTGAAAAAGTGTATTATCATCGTTCCCCAAGAAATATGGAAGCATTGGATACAGAAAAAATAGAAATAGAGCCACCGCCACCACCACAGGAAGAAAACGAAATGCCACTTTTGATGCTGATAGGCCCATCTATGACAATGATGTTGCCTATGATGCTGGGAACAGGTATGGCAATTTTGAGTAGCCGTATGAGTGGAGAAATGAGTAGTAGTTATATGTATACAGGATTGATTACAGCAGCTTGTTCGGGTATATTTGGTGCATTTTGGGCAGTAGCGAATGTGCGTTATGCGAAAAAGAAAGCACGTCAAGAGGAGACAAAACGGTTTGATGCCTATAGTGCGTATTTGATGAAATGTTCTGAAATGGTAAAGCAAAAGTATTCTCGAAGTATTCAGATATTAAAAGAACGGTATACAGAAGTGCATACGATTATAGAAAACAATAGTACAGTGCCTGATAATTTGTGGGGCAGAAATCGTACCCATGATGATTTTTTGTATCATAGATTAGGTGAGGGAGATATACCATTTCAAATTGAAATTGATGTACCAAAAGAAAAATTTACGATGATAAATGATTCGCTGTCAGATAAACCACAGTTTATCAAAGAAAGCTATAAAACATTGCATGGCGTGCCAGTAGGGATTGATTTAGAAAAAAATACTTTGATTGGCGTGGTAGGAGGAGAAAATAAAGTTGGTGCTTATCAAGTAGTATATGACTTGGTGGCACAGCTAGCTACACAAAATTGTTATACCGATGTGAAATTAGCTTTTTTGGCAAAAGATGAAAATAAGAATGGGGAAGACGCATGGAGTTTTGCATTGTGGTTGCCTCATGTGTGGTCACAAAATAAAAAAAATAGATATGTTGCATTACATTCTTCTGAGGTAAGTGATGTTTGTTATGACTTGACACAGGTGCTTCGCCAAAGGGCAGAAATGGCAGAAACAGATAGGTCACAGGTAGAATTTAGTCCACACTATATTTTGTTTGTAGAAGAAGAAGAACTGCTAAAAGATGAGTTAATTAACAAATATATTTTTGATAAAGAGCAAAAATTGGGAATTACAACGATTTTGATGGTAGAAAAGTATACGGATTTGCCAAATAGTTGTGAATGTATTATCCAAAATGATGAAGAATATAAGGGCGTGTTTGATTTAAAAAGCGGACGGAATAATGGCATAGAAATTAAATTTGATGTGATGAACGCAAGCGCCTTGAAAAAAATAGCGATTATGTTGGCAAATATGGAAGTAAACGAGATAGAAATGGGTGGAGAAATTCCACAAGCGATAACATTTTTAGAAATGTATGGGATTACCTCACTGAAAGAATTAAATGTGTTGGAACGTTGGAAAAAAAATTGTACGTATGAAAATATGAAGTCGCTGATTGGTATTAAATCAGGAGGACAGTATTGTTACTTGGATTTGCATGAAAAATACCATGGTCCTCATGGACTGGTTGCAGGTACAACAGGGTCAGGTAAGTCAGAAGTATTACAGACTTATATGCTTTCGCTTGCCTTGAACTTTAGCCCAGATGATATAGGATTTTTTATTATAGACTATAAAGGCGGCGGCATGGGAAATTTGTTTTCTGACTTGCCACATTTGTTAGGGCAAATATCCAATCTTTCAGGAAACCAAGTACATAGAGCAATGGTGTCTATTAAAAGCGAAAATCGCCGCCGTCAAAAAGTGTTTAATGAAAATGGTGTTAATAATATCAATGCCTATACACGACTGTATAAAAATGGTGAAGCAAAACTGCCAGTACCGCATTTGCTGATTATTATAGATGAGTTTGCAGAATTAAAAAGGGAAGAACCTGATTTTATGCGTGAATTGATTAGCGTTGCACAAGTAGGACGAAGTTTGGGCGTGCATTTGATACTTGCGACACAAAAACCAAGTGGTACAGTAGATGACAATATATGGAGTAACTCAAAATTCCGACTGTGCTTGAGAGTGCAAGACCGCCAAGATAGTATGGATATGTTGCATAAAGCGGACGCAGCTTATTTGACACAGGCAGGACGTGGCTATTTGCAGGTAGGTAATGATGAACTGTATGAGCAATTTCAGTCTGGCTGGAGTGGCGCAGCATATGATGAAGAAACAGGAAGTGTAAAACAGGTCATTGTAAAAATGCTGACAAATACAGGAAGAACGGGAATTGTAGGAAACTATTTAAAAACGAAAATGAAATCTGCCGCAAAAGTAAAATGGATTACTTATTTGTGTGATGTGGTAAAAAAAGTAGGAGAACAAAATATAGATGATTTTTATGATTGCTTGTCAAAAGAGGGAATTGAGTATGCAAAAAGTGAGTATAACACAAAATTACTGCGCAATTTTATGTCACTTTATGATAAAGCATATCAAAAATATGGTAATGATATAGAAAAAATATGTAATGATATTTTGCAAAAAGCAGAAGAAAAAAATCAAAAATTGCCAGAGGTCAAAGAAAAGACAGAGTTAGATGCTATTGTGGAATATATTATACAACTAGCAAAGTCTTCAAACTATCAAAAACAGTCTCCATTGTGGCTGCCCGTGTTGCCTGAAACCATCTATTTGTCAGAGTTAGAGGGCTACCAGCAGCAAATATTTGATAATGGCAAATGGAAAAAACAGCCTCCACAGTGGGAATTAAAGGCAATGATTGGGCTTTGCGATGACCCAGAAAATCAATTTCAAATGCCTTTAGAACTCAATTTTACAGAGTATGGAAATCATGTTGTTTGTGGTATTGGTATGAGCGGAAAAAGTACATTTTTACAGACAGTAGTATATTCTCTGATACAAAATTATTCTCCAGAGTATTTGAATTTGTATATTCTTGACTTTAGTAGCCGTATGATGGAAGCATTTGAGGGCGATGCACACGTAGGTGGTGTGTTGTATGAAAATGATATAGAAACCGTCGGAAAATTTTTCTATATGCTGCAAGATATGATTAAGCAGAGAAAAGAGCTGTTTCGTGGCGGAAATTATTACCAGTATGTTCGTAAAAATGGCATGGTGTGTCCTGCTGTTGTTGTTGTAATTGATAATATGGCAAATTTTAGAGAAAAAACAGAAGAAAGATACGATGATATTATGTTGCAAATTTCGAGAGAATGTACAGCAAATGGTATTTATTTTATTTTGTCAGGTGCAGGATTTAATATGAATGACATTCCTGGAAGATTGGCAGAAAATATGAAGCGTAGTATTTCTTTAGAAATGCAAGATAAATTTGCTTATGCGGATATTTTAAATACAATGCAAATTACGACATTGCCAGAGCAGGGCGTAACAGGTAGAGGATTAGTAGAAGTCAATGGAGCAGTTTTGGAATTTCAGACTTGTGTTGCAGTAGAAGCAGTAGATGACTATAACCGCATTGAAAAAATAAAAGAGATTTGTGAAAATATGAGTCTTTGCTGGAAAGGAAAATGTGCAAAACCTATTCCATTTATACCAGAAAAACCAACATGGTTGGATTTCCGTAATTTGGAAGAAACGCAAAAAATGATTGATGAGCCATCTCTGTTGCCTTTGGGTTATAACGTTGCTACAGCAGCAATTGCAGGAATTAACTTAAAACAAACATATTGCTATTTGATTTCAGGTAAAGCGAGAACAGGAAAAACAAATTTGTTGCGTACTTTAATGCGTGTTGCGGCAGAGAAAAAAGGCAAAGTAGTTGTAGTAGAATTTAATGGAGCAGAATTGAGCGGAGAAGCACAAGCCATTGATGCAAAATATATTACAAATGCGAATGAGTATTATGAATTTGTAAAAGAGATGATACCAGTGTTCCAAGAACGCAATCAGTTGAAGTTAAATTGTAAAAAGCAGGCGATGGAAGACGAAGAAATATTTGTAAAAATGAGCGAACAGCAACCATATTTTATATTCATATCGGACTTGGTAGAGTATACCAATGTACTGCATGGTAATGAGGGGATAGAGTATAACTTGTATGGCGCTATGACAAATTTCCAAGAAAAAGGCAGTATGTTAAACATTTACTTTTTTGCAGCATTTAATTGGGATAAAAGGGAAAATGCTTTGGGACAAAGTGTGTATGAGAGCTTCATAAAATATAAAACTGGTGTACATATGGGCGGCTGTGCCGATGTACAAAGTATATTAGAATATCCTGATTTGCCTTTCCGTATTCTTTCAGCAGTAGAAAAAGCAGGTTGCGGTATTATGACATCAGATGATACGACTGCGAGTACACGAGTGATTACACCATTTACTAGAAGGCAGAAATAAAAATGATTACTTTTTTTTCATTAGCGGGAAATAATACGGACTATAAAATAATGAAAGATGTGGTATTAGAGTATGCAGCACGTTATACAGAACAAAAGTGGAATTATATTTGTTTTAAAAATGTAGTAGAAGCGGAAACATTTTTAAAACAAGAACCCATATTGGATATGGTGAGCTGGGACATTACACTAAAAAACGCACAGAAGTCATTAGAAAATATGAGAAAAACCTATACAGAAGCATTTTTGATTGTTGTTGCAGATGCGACAATATCGCCAATTACTTATTTGAAGCCTAAAATTGCACCAAAGGCATTGTTGCTGAAACCAGTTAATGAACATACGGTAAAAAGCGTAGTGCAAGATATTTTTGAAGTATTTCTTAGTCATATAGATAGTGAAGAAAGTTCAGAAGAAGAATTTTTAATAGAAACAAGACAGGAAAAGCAGTTTATACCAATCAAACAAATTGACTACTTTGAAGCAAAAGAAAAAAAGGTGTTTGTAAGAACAAAAAGCAATGAATATAGTTTTTACGATACATTGGGTACATTACAAGAGAGATTGCCATCTTATTTTGTAAGATGCCATAGAAGTTATATTGTCAATATGAAAAGAGTAAAAAAGCTGTTATTTTCAGAAAATAGGATAGAGCTGATAGATGATGTAATAGTACCATTTTCGAGAAGCTATAAAAAGGTGTTAAAGGGGTATTGTAAAGATGAATGAGTGGGCAATATTTTTAACAAGGTTGGAATTTGCAGTTTTGCTGGTATTGGAGGGTATACAGGAGATTTGTTGTTTTTATTTGCCAGATGAAAAAGAAATTGATGTGCAGGATATGATTCAAACAATTTATGAATTAAATAAGGCTGGTTTTATCAAAATAGAAGAAAAAAATATTAGCTTGGCGGATAATATCAAACCCATTATGGAGCTGATAAAAGAGAGTAAAAGTGATATTAGAATTGAGCCACAAGAGGATTGTTTATACCAAAAAATTTGTTATGTTTCTGAAAAAATCGTTGTTTTGGAAAATATACAAGAATATGGAAAAGCATTTCGGCTGTTTGTTATGGAAAAGGGTGACTTTTGGCAGTGGTTGGAAACTAGCTTTCATATGCCAGAGATAGTTGTAGAAAATAAAAAAGATATGGCGCAGCTTTTAGAGATGAATGATTTGGTATTTCAAGAACAGACAAAATTGCAAACAGTACAATATAGAGGGGCATATTATGACATTAAAGAATTTATGGCACAAGTAGAAATGGTATTAGCACAAAGTGTTTATGCGGGGTTACGCTTTACGGATAGAAAAAGTGGAGTGGTATATAAAGATATGGTAATTGCACAAGGGAGCTTAAATGTGTGGTTTTTGTGGTGTGATACAGAAAGGGATTTGTTTTCTGATAAAGAGGAGATTGTACATATAGACGGCGATAGTTTGGAATTTAGACAGGAACAGTTAAAAACATTCTGGAGGGAAAAGTAATGATTATAGTAGATGTGGAAG
>CAMXTM010000046.1 GCA_947246775.1 uncultured Clostridium sp.
AGAACGGGCATCTAAAAGTTTTTTTCCTTTTTTAGAAGAAGATTTAGAAAAAGAATCTGATTTTTTGCTGTCGCTTTTTGATTCTGACACGATTTCTGTACTTCGTGCAGATTGGTCATCTGTTATAAAAGAGGAAGTACTTGTTGACCATCTCATACCATAGTGTTCAGGTGAGGCATAGCCAAAACTTCTGCCTACTGCCACAGCGCCTTCCTCCCCTAACGCTAACGCAATGTTAAAATCTATCAATCTCACATCATTTTGAGGCGTCAACATAATATTTGCAGGCTTAATATCGGCGTGTAATATGCCATATGGTGGATACTGATGTAAATAGGAAAGGGCTTCCAATAATTGACATGCCCACTCAATCACCTGCGACTGCGCAAAACGTTCTCCTTTTTCTAACAGCTTGTCAAAGCTCTCCCCCTCAATATAGTCCATTACAGTATAAATATAGCCATCTTCTTCCACAAAATCGTATACTTGTGGTATGTAGGTGTGACTCAAATTTTTTAGCGTATCTACTTCACGCCTTAATAACTCTTTTCCTATAGAAAGACTTCTTTTATCTTCTTTTAAGACTACTTTTTTGTTTAAACGGGTATGGTATCCTAAATAAACAATACCACCACCACCAGAACCTATTTCTTGCTCTATTTCATAGATAGATGCTATTTTTCGACTCATACTTCCTCCTGCTTTTTAGTGCGGTACTGTTTTCCATATTCTCTGTCTAAGATTTGTTCTAAACGCTTTTTGTATGTTTTTAAAAGAACTATCGCTATAAATGTACCAATGACTGATATTACACTAAATATAATTCCTCCATAAAACAAAATAGAATAAATAAGCAAATTCATTCTCCTCCTCACTTATTTATCATATAAAATAGTAGTACATATTTTTTTAAAAATTTTTAAAAATGGGTTTTATTCATCTTTGAATTGGAAATAATATATATCATGCTTTTATTGTTGTTCGTAAAGTATAACAATTTATGAATCCTCTTAAAAAAGCGTTCTATTTCACACAATTTTATTTATATTTGACAATAATTTTGACGGCTATTAAACTTTATACATGATATAACGCATTGATTTGTTTTCTTTTTGTTTCTATAGAAGAATGAACATATAAACAAAGGGTAATATTGACACTAGAATGTCCTAATATTTCGCTTAAACTTTTCATATCAAAATGAGAATGAACCCATTTTGTAGCAAAAGTATGTCTCAAAATATGAAATTTGACTTTTCTAATATGACATTGATAGAGTATGTTAGCAAATTTTTTTTGCACTGTTCTGACATCAAGAGGTTTTTTGTTGTCAAAGGAAAATATAAAATCTTTGTCTTGTTTTTTGCTATTTTCAATAAAATTTTTAAGATTGCATAGCAATACCTTAGGAAGTGGGATTTTTCTGATAGAATTTTTTGTTTTGGGCGAATCAATTATAATTTTTGTCTTTTGCTGAGCGCTTTTATCTTCGTTTTTTATTCTTTGTACTGTTTTTTGTATTTTTAATATACCATTTTCAAAATCAATATCATTACACTGTAATGCACAGACTTCACCTACTCTTATTCCTGTTGAAATACATAAGTCAAATATCAATGAAAAATAGTCTTTATTGCGAGTACAATATGTTTGTATTGTTTGTATTTCTTTTTCTGTCAACACTTCTATTTCTTTTTTATTTATTTTAGGAATCATTATAGTATTAGTTGGATTATAAATACCATATGTTTTTTCTGCATATTTAAAGGCAGACTTTAACACACTAATAATGTTTTGTACTGTTTTTGCTGACAAACCACATTTACCATCTAATCTACCATTTTTTACTTTTTCAATAATATATTGATTTAAAAATGTTGGTGTTATACTATATACAGGCATTTCAGCCATAACAGGCAGTATATGATTATTAATAATGACAAGATAGGTATGAATTGTAGACTGTTTTACATTAATACGAATATTTTCTAGCCATGCATATATAATTTCTTTTACGCTTAGTGATAACTTAACATCATTTTTTTGCTTTATTTGCATATTCTTAGCAAGTATCAGCTTTTGTTTACATTCGTTATATGTTTTAGAATAAACTGATTTATATTTTGTTTTGCCATTTTTATCAAAACCACATTTATATCTTCCCTCCCATCTACCATCATTTCTTTTATAAATATTTTCCCCTCTTTTTGACATATTATTTTTCCACCCTCTCATAGATTGACCACATTTTTGACTGTTTTTAAAAATTTTTAGTATTATTTTTCCATTCTTTTTATAGCATTTTAACAATTTTTAGCTCGAATCATGTCATATTTATAGACGTTTTATATTGACAAAATAATATAAAAATGGTATCTTACAAATAATAATGTGTTCATAAATTGTTATACTTTACGAACATATTTTCATTATCTGAATCTAAATTGATATCAAAAAACATAGCACTATCGTAACATAAAAAAGTCTATTTCATTATGTCAATTAAAAAATGAAATAGACTTTTATTCTTAATCCTCCTATTAAAATATCTTTTTCAACAATCCCAAACAAAATATAACAAAAAATGCAGTTTTTATATCAATATTTTATAGTAATATTATATAAAAATAAAAAATATAAAAAATAACTGTGACAAAAAGCAATATTTTACAGATTGTTGTATAAAGGAATATTTTTATACAACAAAATTGAAATAACTATTTTAATCCGTTTTATGGGTTGATAAAACAGACTACATAATGAGGGAATGGTTAGGTAGCATTAAAACAGTTTGTTTTTTCATAATCAAAAACCGATTACAATATCAAAATATATACTACAGAGGGAGAGTGAATAACATGGATATTATTGAACAAACCAATCGTACCATATTATTTGATGAAATCAATCCTGAAAAATTAGATTTATTGACATTAGTGGGAGATGTAAAAGGATTAGAAAGTATAGATGATGATAAGGTAAAAGAAATCAATGGGCATTTGCTTGTAAAAAGTTTTGACGAATTTTTAGACAAATTTTCACCAACTGTTTACAGCTTTTTTAATGCTGCAAACCAAAAAGTAATTTATACCCTGACAAAACCAGAAGCAATCCCACAAGACTGCATACAAGAAATCGTTATTGACCAAAATAATGATTTCTTAAAAATGCTATTAACGATGATACAGACAAAACGTTCTCAAGGTATTGAAAATGTTGATTTTAAATTTGACAAAATACTAGATATGATTAGTCCCAAAAAAGTAATGGACGACATTCGTTTTGTCAGAAAAGAAATTCACTATCTTTATGGAGAATATGAAAAACTAGATGAGGAAGACCCACTTCGTTTAGATATTGGGGACAAATTAAATGTAAAATTTGAAGAAGCAAGCAAAAGTTACAACAACATTATGGCTATGCTGCCCCTAGCGATTGAAGATTCTAAGCAGCGTTTATTAGCAGGCAGTTCTGGAGATGGTGACAGTTCTGAAAAATTTGTAGCTGGTCTTTTGACAATGGGTAGTGAAGGCGAATTAAAAATTATTGAACGCCCTACCAGCGAAAGCACAGCCGTTGCGATTGCAGAAGATACTACTACAAACGCACTAATACAAGTCTTTAAAGAAGACTACGAAAATATTACAGACAATCCTACAGATTATGTTTCTGATTTAGTTGTTAGAACATTTTGTCCTCTGCCTGTGACAAACACAACTGACATTGATATTCCAAAAGAAGTGGACAAATACAATTCTTATTTAGAATTCTATCAAGAAACAAAAGGCGATTTTATAAAAGTGGTAAAACCTTTAATTGAAAAAATACTTGGTGTATTTATTTACTTTGACCAATATCAATCCAAAAACAAAGGCATGGTTCCCACTATGCTCATCTGCAATAACAAATTAGATATGCTTGTAAAAAGCAGTAATTTACCAAGACTACAAGTATACTTAAACACAGTAAATAACAAAAATGATTTTAGAAATACAATCTGGTTTGGTATTGTAAACGACATTGAATTTGCAACAGAAACCAATGTAAAATTGACAAGAGAACGTTTCAAAGGAAACAAAAAAGTCGCTAAACCAGATATTAATACAATGGAATCACTCACTTCTCTATTAGCAGGAATATGTGATTACAAAATACAAACATTTTTTAGTTTTGAAACCTGTGAAGATACCTCCTTTACAAAAGTTGCTACAAATGGTATTGAGGCATATATGGACAAAACACAAGTTTTAACTAGAAAAGACTACAGTGAATATGTGATACCAACATTGCCAAATATGAGTATTGTACCAAAAAATAAATCTGGTTTAATATTAGATTCTTATATGGTTGCAACAGAAAATGGTGCTTACATTTCTCAAGAGAAAAAAGACTTGCTAAAATTATGGATTGAGGGCGTTTATGTTCCTGCTGCTTATGTTGCTGCGGGCATTGTTGCCGCATATCAATGTCCTGAATTTTTAAGAGACAGATTCAGAAATGTTAATCCAGAATATCCTGGTGTTAGATTTGATATTGAAGCAGCAAACCATGCTCTAAAAGTGCCAACCACACTTGCAAAAGAAATCAGCGGTTATACAAACAACATCAAAGACAACATCAATAATAAAAATTTTGGTTTTATCTTTTCTAGTGACAACAACCAATTAGATGGCAAGGACATTAGACAAATTACCGTCTACAAAGCAAGAAGTATGCAAATGGTAAACAACGAATATGAATGTATTTATAAAACACTTGCTGCAACTTACATTACAAGAATGATGAGAGCAGAAACGGCTGACTATAAATATGACAATGTAGTATCTTTCTTTAGCGCAAACCCAATGAGTCAAAAGAGCAGATGGGTGGGCAAAACAGGTTATGTCAATTCTATTATGGCGGCTGGCGATGATATGAACTACAACATTGAAGAAGAATACAACATCTGTAATGTAAATCTCAGCTTTAACGGAAATAGTAAAAATTTGGAAATTATATTAAACAAAAATGCTGCTATGAGTTAATACGATTTCAATATGTTATAAAAATAAAAAAGTGTGCGGAAAAAGAATCCTATTATCAATGCACTTTTCCGCATACCTTTTTATGGTATCATAACAAAAAATAAAATGGTGAGGTCATTCCATGAAAGATTATTACAAAATTTTACAAGTTGAAAAAACAGCAACTCCAGAAGAAATTAAAAAGTCATTTCGTAAATTGGCAAAAAAATTTCACCCAGATGTCAATAAAAACAATCCGAAAGCGGAAGAAGTATTTAAAGAAATGAATGAAGCGTATAGCATATTGAGTGACGAAAACAAAAAAGCAGAGTATGACAAAAAACTATTTTCAACACAAAAAACACAAAGTAACACAGGATTTCAACAAACAGATTTTCAAAACAGACCAAATAGAAAAAGAACATCACAGCGTGCTGCATCTAATATGGATTTTCAAAATACAGGCAGCTTTTTTGAAAGTTTTTTTGGATTTAATCCCAACAATACAGATGTTAACATAAACAATCAAGATAAAAACATACGCCCTATGAAAACAAGCGAAGCATATGAACATATTTTTGGCAAAGGACGTTTTCGATAAATCTTTTTTAACACAAACAAAGCAGGTGAGACATTGAACGGCAAACAATTTTTATACCATAGTATTACAATATTATTGCTATTTGTATTAGCTATTTTTTTGTATTTTTTATATTTTATCAATACCAATATTGAAATCAAAATACTTGGCACAATAGTAGTTATACTACTCCTAATATTATGGTTTTATGTTGAAAGAAATACAAAAATAAATCAAAATACAATTATGTATCTAAGCAATGTCAAACGCTTTGTACTGATTACACAAAATGGAGAACCAGAAAAAGAATGGCATTGTGAGGGTGTGCGTTCTTTTTTGATTGGCAAAAGTACTGCAAACCATACTGTTGATATGGATTTGTCTGATAGTTATTACATGGACTACATTTCACCTGCCCATGCAGTATTAAACTATTCACAGGGGTATTGGTACATAGAAGACTTAAATTCTAAAAATGGCGTAGGTATCAAAAAAAGGGGAGAAGAATATGCATTACGCTTAAAACCAATGACCTCCTACAAAGTAGAACAAGGCGACATCATTTATATTTCAAAGGTAAAATTATTGGTGCGCTAAGAAAGGAATGTTTGATATGAGTTTAATGCGATGCCCAGAGGGGCATTTGTTCAGTCCCAGAAGATATGGCAATATCTGTCCTTACTGTAATAAAACCGTTTTATTGACAAAACAAAAAAGCATTGCAGATGACCCAGAGGGGAATTATGATGGTCAAATGCCCTATTTAGGCGATTTAGAAGTGATGGACCCTGTTACTGGCTGGCTTGTTTGCATTGAAGGTGCATCAAAAGGACGAGATTATAAAATTATGACAGAAAAGAACTTTTTAGGGCGTTCTGAAACAATGGACATACAAATATTAGGAGATAACCACATTGCCAAAAAAAATCATGCCGTATTTGTATATGACCCTAAAAAAAGAAAAACATTGATATTGCCTGGAGATTCCCAAGGGCTGGTATATGTCAATGATGAGGCTGTTTATACACCACAAGAACTTGCTGCTTACGATGTTATCGAAATGGGAAAAAGTAAATTTATATTTATCCCTTTATGCGGCGAAAATTTTGAGTGGTCTGAATTAGATGATGAGAAAGGGCAGTCATAATGAAACAGACAATACTATTATTTTGTTTGTTTACTATCACATCATTCGCACTCCTTATCATAAAAATCGTATTAAGACAACAAATACAATACCATGATAAAAATTTTAAAGTAGGAAATATGCAATTATTGGGAAATTGCGAACGACAAAATGACTATTTTTCCATAGAGCAAAACAAAAATAAACTATTTACAGTAGTAGCAGATGGACTCACAGATTTACCTGCTGGCAAATTTGCTTCTGTTACAGCAGTAGAAATGATGAAATATAACTACCATAATATTGAAAAATATGCAAATGCAATAGAATATTTTAAACAATCCTTTGGTGATATTGATGATAGTATTCATAGAAACATTTCTGGAAACAAAACAGGCACAGCTGT
Source organism: uncultured Clostridium sp. (assembly GCA_947246775.1). Lineage (GTDB taxonomy): Bacteria > Bacillota > Clostridia > Lachnospirales > Anaerotignaceae > Coprocola. The sequence goes on from CAMXTM010000046.1 coordinate 7,116, forward strand.
TATTTGTGCCATCATAAACAAAAAAACATTGCAGTGGGCAAGCATTGGGAGATGTGGCTTTTATATCTATCGAAATGGAGAATTACTATCTGTCAATCACAACGGAGATACAGACAAAAGAATCACACATGGTACATTGTTATGTAAAAACAATGATGTATTACTATTTTGCACAGAGGGAGTCTATCAAGGTGCTTCAGAACTGGAACTAGCAGAAATATTGTCTACAAAACAACACCCTTATGAAAAAGCAATGTTGTTATCCAAAATCATACAACAAAAAGGCTATCAGTACCAAAAAAATGCTACAGCAGTCATTATAGAAATTTGATATACGGAGGCATACCATGCGACGCTTAAATAGTCAGTTTACCACAAAATACATATCAGAGGCGGGAACAAGACCACAAAATAAAGATTATTTTGGTTTTGTAGAAATGGACAATCTTGTTTGCTGGGTCATTGCGGAAGGATATGACAAAGATACTACTATCAGTAGTGCAAAGTTAGCAGTCGATACAGTCATTGGAGAGTTTACAAGAAAGCCTTCTTTATCCAAAAGAACAATAAAGCGTTGCATCAAAGAGGCAAACAGACAACTCAAAATGCAAAGCAGTAATTTCCAGTTAAAAGCAAGCATATTAGTAGTGGTGAGCAATTACAGCAAAATAAGATATGCTGTTTGTGGAAACTGCCGTTTTCATATCTTTAGGGGAAGTACAATACTAGAAAAAAGTCATGATACTAGCCTATATCAAGAAATGGTACAACAACATGAAGTTCCAGATGATGACATAAAGGGCATAGAACAAAGTCGCAATCTTTTACAATATCTAGGAAAACAAGGTCATCTCAAAATAAAAGTATCTAAAAAGAAAAAATTGCAAAATGAAGACATTCTTTTAATGACAACATGGGGATTTTGGGAAAAAATTACAACCGTTGAAATGCTAGATGCGCTTGAAGAAGCAAAAGATGCCGCAGGATATATAGATGACTTGCAAGATTTATTTTTAAGCAAGCAAACCAATACGGTAAACAATCACACGATTGCAACCGTATTTATCACAAAAGTATTTCAAGAAAAAAATTATACCAAAAAAATCATTAAAATTGCAATTATGATACTTATACCTATTTTAATCGTAGCAGTCATTACAGGCTTTATACAGTGGAAAGCAGAAAAAAAACGTCAGGAAGTTATAGCAACTGTAGAAAAAATAGAAACTAGAGGAGATAGTTACATACTAGAGGAGGACTTTGACAGGGCGTTAAAAGAATACGAAAATGCACTACAGCAAAGTGAAGAACTCAAAAAGAAAACAGGCAAAAAAGGCAAGCAAAATACTGCCATAAAAGATAGGTTGGAAATCAAACAAACAACAACGGAATATTTAATCGATGCGAATGAAAGCTATGATAGCAGCGAATATGACAAAGCATACAAAAACTATGACAAAGCAATCAAACAGTCAAAAAATGATATGGATTTTTATGACTTACTAGACGAAAATGCCATCAGACAAAAACAAATACTCTGTCAAAACGCAAATTATATTCTTTCCTTGATTGCCTTAGCCGATGCTCAAGTAGAATTAGCAGACTATGTTTCTGCAACAGAAACCTATGCAGAAGCAAAAAAAATTGCCGCTGAAAATAATGACAGTACAGCAATCAATGAAATCAATTTAAAAATAAAGCAAATGGAAACAACCATCAACGAACAATTACAACAGCAAATGCAACAACAGCAGGCAGAAGAAGAAAAGGCACAACAAGAGCAGGAAAAAATAGAACAAGAACAGGAAAAAGCAGTACAGGCACAAAAACAACAAATAGAAACTGATGGCGGAGCGATGGAATTAGAGGGAGATGCGCTATTAGCAGAGGGCGATGTTGAAACAGCAAAGCAATTTTTTCAGCAGGCATTACAAATGTACAAAGAAATCGGTGCAATAGAAAAGGCATCAGCGGTACAAAAAAAACTGATTGATGCAGATGCTGTGGCAAAGCAACAACTAAATGATGTGAGAGCCGCAGAGGGTGATACTTATATATTAAATGGTGATAACCTTGTATTAGAAAATCAATTTGCAGAAGCAATAGAAGAATACAAAAAAGCAAAAGACATTTATACACAAATTAAATACACTGACAAAGTTGCTGAAACAATCGAAAAAATAACGATAGCGCAAACAAGACAAAAAGAAAATGATATTGCTGCCCAAAAAATGGATATTGAAGTAATCGAAGCAAGAGGAGACGAAGCCCTAAAACTTCAGCAATATGACAAAGCAAAAGAATTTTATTTACAATCACAAGCACTTTATCAAGGTATTAACGATATGGATAAGGTAGCAGCAGTACAAGAAAAAATTAAAATTGTGCAGGAATTGCAAGAACAAATACAAAAAGCAAGAGAGCAGCAAGAGGAACAAGAATAAAACTTTTTTTATATTTAATACAAATGTTATCTAATAAAAGAGGTGAAAAAATGAAAGAACTGATACAGCAACGTCTAAAGCATATTACCAATTTAGAAGATAGAAAAATGTTGCGAGATGTATTAGAAGATGTGTATACCCATATAGTAGATTATAACATGGATATGTATGATAAACTAGAGCAAAGAATATACAACGAAATAGATGACCCACTAGAAAAATTTTATATTTATTCTACTATACTGGACAGAAAAGAGATTGACCCTATCAGTGCGTTTTTTCACCCTATGATACCACAGGAAGTAGAATTAGATAACTATAATTTTGATGAAATTGCAGAACAAATTGTCGCTGGAGAACCAGTCATATTAGCCAGTATTTTTTTGCAATGTGATGCTATGACATTTCAGCAGATATTACAAAACAAAAAACAATATACTGCTTTTATAAAAACAGACAAAAATACATACAAAGCAAATGTTACACTAAAACAGTGTACCAAATACATTCATCAAATTGAAAACATCTATCATATTTTTCAAATAAATGGTGTGCAATGGAATACCATAAACTGTCCTTATGCCTACCGTTTTGTAGATGTAGTATTGCAGTCTGATATTACACTGGGCAGCGATGAAAAAATGACAGAAATTACTGTTGATTTAGAGGAATATGAAAAGTACAAAATTTTAAACCATATTCCTGTTTGGAATATTGACCACATTACACTATCTGATAAGTCTTTTCCTATGCCTGCAAAAGATAGAATCAATTACGAGCATATTGTTTCTATCGAACAAGAAGGTACACAAAACGGCTACATGGCTGATACAGAAAATACAGACTTTGAATACTTAAAACGCTATCAAAATAATCTAGTTATGGTGTCTTGTCAAGAAAAACAACACGACTGGTCATTTATCAAAATTGAAAACAGCAGTAATTTAAAAAATAAAGAGCAATTTCATTATGAAATATTTTCTAATAAAAGAGAACTTGGTTTTGCAGGAAGATTTGCCGCCACAAAATCACTTATTATTCGCACAAAAGGAGAAATTGCAAGACTTTTGCAACATTATGAAACAGCAAACGATTT
>CAMXTM010000047.1 GCA_947246775.1 uncultured Clostridium sp.
ATAAAAATGACAAATAGAAGTATCCTAAAAAAATAAATTGTGGTATGATATTAGCAATACAAATTGAATTTCAAATAAGGAGAACAAAATGGAAAAAGAAGAAAAACAAACAGTCCTTATTCATGATGGAATATCACCCATCATTGTTACGGAAACGGAAGAAACGGCACAGTTTCAGCAGCTTTGGAATTATCTTGTTCCACCGCATGGGCGAGCCAAAACTGCACAAGGAGAAATTATTCGTATTGCAGGTAGAGTTCAACATGAATTTCTTGATAACGGTGGTATGAATTGGGATGATGATTTCCGAAAAATGCTATACACTTTTCCTAAATATCTTCGTCTTGGAAATGCCTTTTGTGAAGATAATATTAAATCGGCGGAAATTTTAATACATCTTTTAATTGCTGCTGGTGATAAAGGTTGTATTAACGATTTTTTGTGTTCCGCACTGTGTTCCTGTGCTGTTGCTTGGGTACAACAAAATCCAGAGGTAATAATGCCTTTACAAGCAGATTATAAACGATAAATAATTGTTTTTTAGATTTAAAATGATGAAATAACATTAGAGTATATAGAAATGAACCTATATACTCTATTTTTTTGCAAAGAAATAGAGAGGAGTAAGTAAAAATGAAACAAAAAAATATAGAAGATATCATTAACAACAATCCAGAACACATTGTCAATCAAAATTATGTCATTTTGAAAAGTGCTATGATAGGAAAAAAAGGAATTGTGTTTGCAGAAAACAAAAAAGCACCACAACCTTTTGCAACTTGGAAATGCAATACAGAAATAGACAAAAATGGTCAAAAGGAGTTCAATTTTTATTGGGGACATTATTTTTGTGATAAAAATGCTGCACTAAAAGATTTTAAGAATAGAGTTTCTAATGAAATAGAAATACAGGAAAATGAAAAACCGTCTGTATTGCAGTCGTTACATTCTGCAAAAACAAATTCCATATCACAGCCGTCAAAAACAAAAAATCATACTATGGAAAGAGAGTGAATGATATGTCAAAGTTAAGTCTTTTGGAGCAAGAAACCATATTTTTAATGAATGAACAGGAAAAAACAGCAATCATATTCACATACAACAAAGCCTATCAAAAAAAGCTAGAGGAACTTTGCAAACGTTATCCAGAAAAAGTAATATTGCAGCAACAAAATAAGGATGGTGCTTTTACTTATATTGTTCCTAAAAATTGGCTAAAAATCTATCCCCCAAGACAAATTTCTGAAAAAAGAAAACAAACATTAGAAGCGATGAGAAAAAGAAAAAAATAAAAAGAGAAAGCGAATGAATTTACTTTATTATAGTAATTTCATTCGCTTTTTTTGTTATGTATAAAATAAAAGAAAGGAGAACAGATATGTGGGAAAAATTCAACAAAACCAAAAAAATGATAGAGTTGTCCAGAGAAACAAGCGATGATGTAACAAATAGTGTTGAAAATTGGAAAAGTTATTTAAACACAGCAAGTCAATTTTATAAATATTCTTTTGATGACCAAATTATGATACACGCTCAAAGACCAGACTGCACCGCTTGTGCCTCCATACCTATATGGAACAAAAAAATGTTTCGCTGGGTAAAATCTGGTTCAAAAGGAATTGCCTTAATTAGAGAAAAAAATCAAAAACCATATTTAACCTATGTTTTTGCAGTAGAGGATACCATAAATTCTAAAATTAGTAAAACGCCCTATTTATGGAAAATGGAACAAAGACATCAGGAAAGTGTACTTGCTATGTTAAAGCAATATGGAGGAAATACAGAAGAAAAAGAGATTGCAAAAAGGCTGATGGAAATTGCAGTTTCTATGGTAGATGACAATGATACAAAATATTTTAAAAATATGCTTTCAGATTTAGAAGATACTTCTTTAGGAGAGTTAGACCAACAGCAGATACAAGTTATTTTTAGAGATGTTTGTTTAGCAAGTATGCAGTATGTATTGCTGCATAGATGTGGCATTGACGCAAATCAATATCTTTCTGATGAAGATTTACAAAACGTTCTGATGTTTACCACACCAGAACTATTACATCATTTGGGTACTGCTGTGAATGAACTTTCAAATGATGTGTTAAGAAATATTGAAAAAACAGTCAAAAATTATGAAATATCTATTGCAGTATCGAAAAAAAAAGAATATAATCAATCTAAAGAACAATTTAACACTTTAAAGCATGAAACTGAAATAAAAGAAAGGAGTTTTGAAAATGGCAGAACTGAATTATATCAAAGTGGGGGATTATCTTCTTCCAGACTTGGAAATGGACAGCGAGGAGGACGACCGAGAGCTGGGCAAATATGGTCTGATGAGGGGGAAATACCTCAAAAAGACGAACAGAGGGAAATACAATTCCATGCTGCTAATGGACAAACTTTGGAATCATCTTCTGGAGATAGACGAAACAGCACAGCAATACGAGGACAGTCTGATAGAAGAAATGAAGAAAACAGAGGGAGTAACAGAGAAGCTGAAAGCAGACAATCCAATGGAATGGGTACAGAAAATGAACAGCGTTCGTCAGAGAGCGGAGGAAATCGTCAGACAGGAAATGATATACGTTTAGAACAAAGAGAAAGAAAAAGCCTTCCTCAATTTGCCCGACAATATCCTAAAGAAATTGTATTAGGTAGTTTTGAACACAGTGCATTTTTAAAAAAGGACTGGAAAGAAATAGCACAATTTTTTGAATACCATACAGATGAAAAAGAAAGAAGCAATTTTTTAGCGACTGCATATAAAAATGAAAAAATAGAAACAGAAATCAATGGTGTTCCGATTGGTTTTGAATATCGACAAAGAGGACTTTTATATTGGAGTGGAAAAGAAGAAAATAAAATTTCTCAAACTTTTTTTACATGGGATTTTTTGGAGAAAGCAGTTACACTGATATTAAAAATACAGAAAAGACAGCATGATATTCCTAGCATAGAACAACAAACAGAAATCATAGAAAAAGCAGAAAAGGAACAAAATTCTGCTTTTTTTGTTGCGAAAAAAGAAGCAACACAGGTTACACTTGATTTAGAACCACAAATATCACAAGAGTATGAAATATCTAATGAACAAAAACAGCCTTTAGAACCATTGTATGTACAAGCTCCGCAAAGCAAATCAGAGCCGTTACAGCAAACATCAGAACAAGACAGCAAAAATGACAGCGATTTAGAGCTGCAATCATCACAAGGGTATCAAATATCCAATGAACAAAAACAGCCTTCAGAACCGTTGTATGTACAAACTCCACAAAGCAAATCAGAGCCTTTAAAACAGACAGCAGAACAGAATTTTTTAGAACAAGACAACAAAAATGACAGCGATTTAGAGCTGCAATCATCACAGGGGAATAAAATATCCAATGAACAAAAACAGCCTTCAGAACCGTTGTATGTACAAGCTCCACAAAGCAAATCAAAGCCATTACAGTATCGTGATTTAAAACAAAAATATCCTAATTATATGATTGGAGTAGAAATAGAAAAAACTTATCAATTTCATGGCAAAGATGCGGAAATCGTTTCTGAGCAATTAGGGAGAGAAGTTATCAAAAATATGGGAGAAAGTATTGCTTTAAAAACACCTTTATCATTTGATGAAATCAAAATATTGTTGAAAAATCAAAAGATACTTTTGACAGATAAAAAGCAATACATTCCTTTGTTGAGTGAATTTAAAATTGATAATAGGAAATTTAAAATAGACAGTATCAATTTTGCTAGTGGAACAATGAATTTGTTAGATGTGGAATTAAGAAATTGTTTTCCTATTTTTAGAAATGAAAAAATTTCTTTTGTTCGAGAGCAAATAGAAAAACAGTTAAATTTAGCTGAAAAACAACAAGTAATAAAAGGCACAGAAAAACAGAAAGAAATAGAAAAAAGTACATTAGAAAAATTGAATTTTCATATTCCAGATGATTTTACGTTTTCAGGTGGTAAAAAAACAAAATATCAGCAAAATATAGCAGCAATTCACTTGTTAAAAGAATTAGAAAAAGAAAATAGATTAGCTCGTACAGAAGAACAACAAATTCTTTCAAAATATGTTGGCTGGGGCGGTTTAGCAGAAGCATTTGACAGTCAAAATGAGAAATGGTCAAAAGAATATGCAGAACTAAAAGAAATATTGACACCAGAAGAATATGATTTTGCCAAATCAAGTACATTAAATGCTCATTATACAAGCACTGTTGTCATCAAAGCAATGTATCAGGCAATTCAAAACATGGAGTTGTCCTTTCAAAATGCACTAGAACCCTCTTGTGGTATTGGTAATTTTTTAGGACTTCTTCCCGAAAATATGAAAAATACCAATTTATATGGTGTAGAGCTGGACAGCATTACAGGTAGAATTGCAAAACAACTTTATCAAAAAGCAAACATTACCATAAATGGTTTTGAAAGAACAAATTTCAAAGACAATTTTTTTGATATTGCAGTAGGAAATGTGCCTTTTGGCAGCTACAAAGTCGTGGACAAAAAGTATGAGAAATACAACTTTTTGATACATGATTATTTTTTTGCTAAAACATTAGACAAAGTAAAAACAGGTGGTATTGTTGCCTTTATCACAAGCAAGGGAACATTAGATAAAGAAAATGACAGTGTACGAAACTATTTATCAGAAAAAGCAGATTTATTAGGAGCAATTAGGCTGCCGAACAATGCTTTTTTTGAAAATGCTGGTACAGAAGTTACAACAGATATATTATTTTTGCAAAAAAGAGAAGCACCACCAGAAAAGCAACCAAGCTGGGTAAAAACGGGAACATTAGAAAATGGTATTGTAGTCAACAATTATTTTGTAGAAAATACTCATATGATATTAGGCAATATGAATTATTGGTCTAATATGTATGGCAATGAAAAAGAAACTGCTTGTCTACCCATAGAAGGTGCAGTATTGGAAGAACAATTACAACAAGCAATGACACATATTTCTTTGCCGAATAAAGCACTTTTTCAAACAGTGAAAATAGAAGATTTAGAAGAAGAAGTGGAAACATTACCTGCTGACGAAAGTGTCAGAAACTTTAGCTATACTGTTGTAGAGGGCAAAGAAGATATTTTTTTCAGAGAAAACAATTTGATGTATGCTGTTTCATTAAAAGATACGGAAAAAGAAAGAATAAAAGGAATGATTGACATTCGTGATACCACAAGGCGATTGATTGACTTGCAATTAAATGGAGAGAACGAACAGGAAATTCAATCAGAACAGCAGTATTTAAACCATATTTATGATGTTTTTCATAGAAAATATGGTGTCATAAATGGCAAAACAAATAAAAAATTATTTCAAAAAGATAGCTCCTACCCTTTGCTTTGTTCTTTAGAAATCATTGATGAAGATGGAAGATTAGAACGAAAAGCAGATATGTTTACCAAAAGAACCATCAAAAAATATGTGCCGATTACTCATGTAGATACAGCAATAGACGCACTTGCTGTTTCTATTGCTGAAAAGGCTTGTGTAGATATTGTATTTATGGCAAATTTGATGGGTGGAAGTGAAAAAATAGAACAAATGATAAAAGAATTACAGCAACAAGAAATGATATTTAAAACACCTCAAAGTGGTAGCATATCAGAAAAAAGAGTGATTGGCTGGCAAACAGCAGATGAATATTTATCAGGAAATGTCAGAGAAAAATTAGAATATGCACAAATAGTGGCTGAAAAATATCCCGAATTTGAAGTAAATGTAACAGCTTTAGAAAAGGTGCAGCCCAAAGAGTTAGAAGCGTCAGAAATTGGAGTGCGTATAGGTACGTCTTGGATAGAACCTCAATATTATAAACAGTTTTTGTTTGAATTGTTGAAAACACCTTTATATTATAGCTTTGGGGATATTGATGTGATGTATTCTCGTGCTACAAATATGTGGAACGTCAAGGGAAAAAGCAGGGATTCTAATAATACTTCTGCTACTGTAACATATGGTACAGCTAGAATGAGTGCTTATACTATATTTGAAAAAACATTAAATCAACAAGACATAAAAATATATGACATCATAAAAGAAGATGACACAGAAAAAAGAGTGTTAAATACCAAAGAAACTACCATTGCTCAACAAAAACAAGAAGCAATCGAAACAGCTTTTCAGGAATGGATATGGAAAGACCCTCAAAGAAGAAGAACACTTTGTGAACAATATAATAGAGAGTTTAATTGTATCAATCCAAGAAAGTATGATGGTAGTCATATTGCTTTTGCAGGAATGAATCCAGAAATTACATTGCAGCCACACCAAAAAAATGGTGTGGCTCGTGTACTTTATGGGCAAAATGCACTCCTTGCCTACTGCGTAGGTGCTGGCAAGACCTACACGATGGCAGCAGCAGCAATGGAAAGTAAAAGGCTGGGACTCTGTCAAAAAAGTATGTTTGTTGTGCCAAATCATTTAACAGAACAATGGGGAAGTGAATTTTTGCAACTCTATCCAGGTGCAAATATATTAGTTGCTACCAAAAGAGATTTTGAACCGCTTAACAGAAAAAAGTTTTGCTCTCGTATTGCTACTGGGGAGTTTGATGCAGTCATTATAGGACATACACAGTTCGAAAAAATCCCCTTATCGAAACAAAGACAACAGCAAAACATACAACAACAAATAGAAGAAGTACAAAATGGCATTATCGAATTAAAAGTTGCAGGTGGAGAACGCTTTCAAATAAAACAGTTAGAAAAAACAAAAAAGAGTTTAGAAGTAAGACTAGAAAAATTAAATGATAGCAGTAAAAAAGATACTGTGATTACATTTGAAGAATTGGGCATTGATAGATTATTTGTAGATGAAGCACACTTTTTTAAAAATTTGTTCCATTTTACAAAAATGAGAAATGTTGCAGGAATTTCTCAAACAGAAGCACAAAAATCAAGTGATATGTATGCCAAATGTCGCTATTTAGATGAAGTTACAGAAGGAAAAGGAGTGACTTTTGCAACGGGAACCCCTTTATCCAACAGCATGGTGGAACTCTATACCATGATGAAATATTTGCAATATGATATGTTGGAACAACAAAAAATGACTTTTTTTGATTGTTGGGCTGCAAACTTTGGACAAAAAGTAACTGCATTAGAAATTGCTCCAGAAGGGACTGGTTTTCGTTTTAAAACACGTTTTTCTAAATTTTATAACTTGCCTGAATTGATGAATTTATGGAAAGAAGCAACAGATATTCAAACAGCAGATATGTTAAAACTTCCTGTTCCAGAAGTAGAATATGTCACTGTACAAACAGACCCAAGCGAAATACAAAAAAATATGGTAAAAGAATTGGGAGAAAGAGCAGATAAAGTAAGAAATCGTGAAGTAGACCCAAAAGTTGATAATATGCTTTCCATCACGAATGATGGCAGAAAATTAGCACTTGACCAAAGATTGATGAACCCATTATTGCCTGATGACCCTAACAGCAAAGTAAACGCTTGTGTAAAAAATGTATTTGAAATATGGCAAAAAAGCAAGCAAACAAAAGGAACACAGATTGTTTTTTCAGACCAATCCACACCACATTATGATGGTACTTTTAATGTGTATGATGATATGAAGCAGAAATTGATTGCGAAAGGAATACCAGAAAAAGAAATTGTTTTTATACACGATATGAAAACAGAAGTGCAAAAAGAGGAACTCTTTTCAAAAATAAGAAAAGGAAAAGTGCGTATTTTATTTGGCAGCACTTCTAAGTTGGGTACTGGAACAAATATTCAAAAAAAACTCATTGCTTCGCACGACCTCGACTGCCCCTGGCGACCTTCTGACCTCGAGCAGCGAATGGGAAGAATTGTCAGAAAAGGAAATGAAAACCAAAATGTTATGATATTTCGATATGTGACAAAAGATACATTTGACTCGTACAATTGGACGTTAATTGAAAACAAACAACGTTTTATTGGGCAGGTTATGACCTCCAAAAATCCTGCTCGTTCCGCAGAAGACATTGATGATACTGCACTTTCTTATGCTGAAATCAAATCCCTTACTACTGGCGATGAACGAATCAAAGAAAAAATGGATTTAGATGTACAAGTCAAAAAATTAAAAGTTTTGAAAGCAAATCATTCCTCTCAATTATATTACTTACAGGATAAAATTGCAATACAATATCCTAAAATGATAAAAAATCAAGAGCAAAAAATAGCACAATTAGAACAAGCCGTTGCCATATTGCAGCAGCACCCCAAACAAGAAAACAGTTTTTTAATGACATTACAAGGAAAAAATTTTATAGAAAAAAAAGAAGCTGGTGAAAAAATTCTTTTTATTTGTAAAACAATTACAAACACAGCACAGTCCCTTCCTATTGGAAATTACAGAGGATTTGATATGAAATTAGGATTTCAAGACAAACATTTTCAAATCATATTAGAGCAGGCAAATAATTATAAAATTGAGTTAGGAGAAGATATTTTTGGAAATATTACAAGGTTAAATAATGCAATAGAAAACATTCCTCATACGTTGGAAAAGCAAAAAGAAAAGCTGACACAATTACATTCAGAACTAGAAAAAGCAAAAGTGGAAGCAGAAAAACCTTTCCCGCAAGAACAAGAATTAAAGCAAAAAAGTGAAAGGCTTTCCCAATTAAATACAGAGCTAGATATGGAGCAAAATAGAAATCATACACCACAAAATCAAGAAAATGCAGAAAAAAACGAAAATAAAACAGAAAAAGAGATTCAAAAAGAAGCAGAAAAAATTGAAAATAAAATAGAAGAAAAGCAATCAAATATAGTAGCTTTAGAACCAAAAAAATCATCTATATTGAGTGCTTTACAAAACTTTAAAGCAAAAGAAAACTCCAAAGAAAATGCAATAGAAATCAAAAAGCAAAAAGAGGTGATGTTATAATGCAAAAAAGAAGCATAGGACTTTATACTAAAGTTTCTGAAGAAGAAAAAGAAATGATTGATGAAAAAATGAAGTTGTCAGGCACAAATAATATGAGAGGATATTTACGAAAAATGGCAGTAGAAGGCTATATTGTTTGTGTGGATATGAGTAACGTACAAGAGCTAGTTGTTTTGCTTCGTTCTATTACAAATAACATCAATCAGATTGCAAAAAGAACAAATGAAACAGGAAATTTTTATGCAGAAGAAATGAAAGAATTACAAAAGCAGTATCAAAAAATATGGTGTTCTGTGGAACAAATTTTAAATCAATTTTCATAAAAAATATTTTTTGGGGGTGAGTACATGGCAGTAGTTCATTTTGACAACAGACATATTTCTAAAAATCAAACCATAAAACAATGTATCAAATTTCACATTGACTATGCAGAAAATCCAGAAAAAACACAAAATGGACTACTTGTCAGCAGCTATGAGTGCAGTCCCGAAACAGCAGCAGAAGAATTTTTAATCAGCAAAAAAATGTATGAAATGATAACAAAAAGAAGTCAGCCAAAAGACAAAGATAATATTAGTTATATGCTGATGCAGTCATTCAAACCAGAGGAAGTTACACCAGAAAAAGCTCATGAAATCGGTTATCAGTTTGCATATGAATTTACAAATGGACAACATCAATTTGTGATTGCAACACACACAGATAAAGACCATATTCATAATCATGTGGAATTTAATAGCACTTCATTAGACTGTACACATAAGTTTAATGGCTATAAACAATGGGGCAAAGCAGCACAAAAATTAAGTGATAAAATTTGCAAAGAACATGGTTTGTCTACTATCAAAGAGCCACAGCAAAAAGGAAAACAATATGCAGAATGGAAAGCACAAAAAGAGGGAAAAAGCTGGAAACAACAACTAAAAAACACCATAGAGGAGGTAGTCCCTCAAAGCAAAGATTTTGAAGATTTTCTTGAAAATATGAGAAAACAAGAATATGAAATCAAACAAGGAAAACAGATTTCATTCAAAGCTGCTGGGCAAAATCGTTTTACCAGAATGAAAACGCTAGGTGCAGAATACAGCGAAAATATCATTTCAGAAAAAATAAAATTGCAGCAATCAAAGCCAAAACAAAATAAAAAAAGTATCAGCTCTTTTATAGATATTCAGCAAAAAAGAGAACAGGGAAAAGGTGCAGCTTATGAACAATGGGCAAAAATATTTAATATCAAACAAGCAGCAAATACTGTAAATTTTCTAACAGAAAACGACATGGATTATCAAATGTTAGAACAAAAAATACAGTATAGTACAAATGAATTTAATATGGTGTCCAGTCAATTAAAACAAAAAGAACAACAAATAAAAGAGGTATTAGAATTAAAAACAAACATCATCTATTATGCTAGAACAGTTGATATTTATAAGCAATATCAGAAGTCAAATGACAAACAAAAATTCAAAAAAGAACATAGCGAGGACATAATGAAACATGAAAAAGCAAAAGCATTTTTTGAAAAAAGCAGTCAGAAAAAACTTCCAAAAGTAAAAGAATTGCAGGAACAATATCAAATTTTATTAGCGGAAAAACAGCAGCTCTATCAAAAATATGGAAAAGCAAAAAGGGAAATGTTAGAGTATCAAACGGCAAAACAAAACATGGATAAGTTGCTCCAAATAGAACAAAAACAAACAGAAAAAGACCAACAAATATAA
>CAMXTM010000048.1 GCA_947246775.1 uncultured Clostridium sp.
AATTTTTTCTTTGCTGTCACTTTTTCTAAAATCATATGTACTTCCTTTCTTTCCTCAAAATAGCAAAATATTGATGTTATGATAAAGCATATTTTTTTCCTTTTCTATCATTATATTATCTCTTTACATAGCTGTCAAATTATATCATTTTATTCATTTCCTTTTTTAATCTACCTATGATTTTCTTTTCTAATCTGGATATATAGGATTGTGATATTCCTAATAAATCTGCAACTTCCTTTTGCGTTTTTTCTGTTGTTTCTGGCAAGATACCAAAACGCATTTCTACAATTCTTCTTTCTCGTTTGCTTAATTTTTCCATTGCTTTTCCTAGCAATTCCCTATCTACTTCTTCCTCAATGTCTCTATATATCACATCTGCATCTGTTCCCAAAATATCAGACAAAAGCAATTCATTGCCCTCCCAGTCTACATTTAAAGGTTCATCAATAGAAACTTCTGATTTTGTTTTGCTATTTCTTCTCAAATACATTAGTATTTCATTTTCAATGCAACGGGAAGCATAGGTAGCTAATTTTATTTTTTTTTCTGGATTAAATGTATTGATTGCTTTAATCAGCCCTATTGTACCAATCGAAATCAAATCTTCTACATTGACTCCTGTATTTTCAAATTTCCTAGCAATATACACTACAAGGCGAAGATTTCTTTCTATTAAAACTGATTTTACTTTTACATCATCTTCCCCACCAAGCTGCTCCAATAATATCGCTTCTTCTTCTGCCTTTAATGGTGGAGGAAAAACGTCACTTCCCCCTATATAAAATATACCTCCTAGTTTTTTGCGCCACTTTCTCCAAATACGTCCTATATCATACTTTATCTGAAATAATAAAAATTTCATTTTATTGCCTCCTTTGTCATGTGAGTATTTCAGGGCTTACTAATCCATCATATCCGCCAGAAAAAGAACCACAATAAATGCCAAGCGAAATATTTTTTTTGATACTTCCCTCTATTTCTAATATCTCTGGCTGGAATACAAGCAAAAGCCCATTCTCTTTTCCTAAACTAGAAAAAGGAATAAAATGTAATGCTAATGTTTTTTCTTTTTCTAGCACATATTCATAAAATTTTTGTTGGTTTTGATATTCTTTAAAAAAATAAAATTGTATTTCTTTAGAAAACAAATTTTTTATTGCTGGAAAAGCTGCTACAGCTACATAATCCCCTGAAAATGGGTCTTTTAAACTATTTCCTGTATCAATCAGCATATGTAATGGTATTTGTATTCCCTTTTGTTTTACAACAACACTACAATAATTTTTTCTATTGATTATATTTGTTGTTATCCAATTTTTTCCTATTTTAATGAGTATATAGAAAAAACAAACGGTTGCTATCAATATTTTGACTGGAAACTGTCTTACATTTAATGTTATGTAACTACTTAATAGATTTCCCGTAGCAAAAAATAACGCCATTGCTACACCACCTATCGCAAATGCTACGATATTTCCAATCAAAAAATACTGCACTAACTTTTTTATTGTTTTTGGAAAAAATGTAATTTCTATTCCTAAAACAAAAAGTATCATACCACCAATACCATGACAAAAAAAAGAAAGACCACTAAAAATCAATGCGATACAATAGATTGATGATAAAAAAAGACTGCCTAAAAAAATACGCTTATAAGAAATATTATTTTTTTGCAATATGGCAGTTATCCATAATATGAGAAAATCCATACAAAAATTGACTAGAAATACAACATCTCCATAAATTGTTACTTCCACAAAACGCCTCCTTTTTTATTTCTTATAAAAGGCTCTACTGTTATTATAAGCAAGTTTCATCAAGTTTTTTGTCAAACACGCTGTCATTTTACAAAAATCATAGTATAAATATTGACAGCACAACACAAAAAAGCCAGCAAAAATACTTTTTATGTATTTGCTGACCTATAATGTATTGTCAAATTTTTTGGCACAAAAAAAGGAATGTCTTTATTTTCATTCCTCTTTTTGCTTTTGCATCTTTTTTTAAAATCTTTTTCTTGTTAAGAAATCTGGTATTTTAATCTCAGATTCAAAATCATCTAAATCATTAAATCTTCTTCCTGTTTTATTTTCTTCTGTAACAGGTACATATGGCGCAGGTTGTGGCTGCTGTTGTACAGGCTGTGTTGCCATTCTTGACTGTGCTTGTGATGCACGTCTACTACCAAAAGATGTTTGTGGCTGTGGCTGCTGCTGTACAGGTTGTGGCTGCGGTATTGGTGCTTCTTCATCTTCTAATCCTGTTGCAATAACTGTTACAACAACTTGGTCTGTTAAATCTTCATTGATTGTTGTACCAAAAATAATTTCTGCTTCAGGGTCAAGAGATTCTCTAATCAATTCTGCTGCTTCTTCTGTTTCCAAAAGACCTAAATCACTATCACCACTAAAATTGATAAGTACACTTTTTGCACCTTCTATTGTTGTTTCCAAAAGTGGACTTTGAATTGCTGCTTTTGCTGCAACTTCTGCTTTGTTTTCACCAGATGCTTGTCCAATACCCATATGGGCAATACCTTGGTCTGCCATAATCGTACGTACATCTGCAAAGTCCAAATTGATAACACCAGGCTTAGAAATCAAATCAGCGATTCCTTGTACACCTTGTCTTAATACCTCGTCAACTTTTTTGAAGGCTTCTGTCAATGTTGTTTTCTTATCGATAATGCCCATAAGACGCTGATTTGGAATAATAACAAGTGTATCCACATTTTTTTTCAATTCCATAATGCCTCTTTCTGCATTAGCCATTCTTTTCTTTCCTTCAAAATTAAAAGGCTTTGTTACAACACCAACTGTTAAAATACCCATTTCTTTAGAAATTGCGGCAATCTTTGGTGCAGCACCAGTTCCAGTGCCTCCGCCCATACCAGCAGTAATAAACACCATATCAGCACCTTTTAAGGCTTGTGATACTTCTTCTTGTGTTTCTTCTGCGGAGCGTTCTCCAATATCAGGATTTCCTCCTGCACCAAGACCTTTTGTTAACTTTTCTCCAATTTGTATTTTAACAGGTGATTTTGAGTCTACTAACTGTTGACTATCTGTATTGACAGAAATAAATTCAACACCATCTAGCCCATCTTCAATCATACGGTCTACTGCGTTATTTCCGCCGCCACCAACGCCAACCACTTTTATTTGTGCCATATTACTGCTCCGTGGAATATCAAATTCGAGCAAAAAAATCCCCTCCTAGAGTTTCAGAATTACATAGAGTAGTTTTATTATACATGAAAAAAACAGATAACACCATACCTAATTTTGTATTTTTTTGTCCTTTTTTCATATATTTTTATTTTAATACATATTATTATAGAAATCAGTATGATATAATAGATATCAATAGGTACTGTTTAATTTACAGAATTACTTTATCAATTATAATATGTCTTTTTACTATCTTATCTCTTTTTTCACTTTGATTCAATACAAAATTAACAATATTATAAAATTTTTTTGATTTAAGACAAATATCGAAATACAATAGGGCGACTCATATCGCTTAAATCAAGCACACCTCTATCTTTTTCTGGTATGGTACTTAATATTTGAGAAAGATAAGCCATTTTTTGCTCACAATTTTCAACACTGCCAAATCGAATTTCAATTTGATTGATACTTGCTGTAATATTTTCTGGGTCATCTACATCAATCTCCATAATATTGTCCAGTAATTCATATTTTGTAACCATTTGAGAAATCAATACTACAACATCAAAAGATTCTTTATTTTTTACATCTAATAATTCACCTAATCGAAATTGGTCAAATTTTAAACCATATACAACTGGTAATGTTTTTTTTGTTTCATTCTGCACATCTAACACTCTACCATATTCATCTATGTAAAGGTACGAACCTGCATAAGGTACATACCCTCTTACCTTTCTTTCCATAATATCAATATTAATGGTACTCGGAAGATGCACAGTGATTTCTGCTGATTCAATATAATTATTTTCATTTAAAATTTCTACTGCCTTTTTTTTGTCATATAAAAATACATTCGCTCTTTGTTTTAATCCTATCATATTACAAATATCTTCATCTGAATATTGTTCCATTTCTGTTATTTCTATTGTTTGTACTGAAAAAATAGGAGAAAATATAATTCCAGCACCGCCCAAGCAAGCCACCAACAATATCAATATAAACTTCATAGATAATTTTTTTCTTACTCTTTTTTTCTTCGTTTTACGAGAACGTGTTGTCTTTTGATACTTTCTTTTTGTTTTTTTCAATTTATACTCACCTTTTTATTTATGATTCCAAAAAAATCTTTGCTCCTAAAGAAGTTAATACTTTTTCTATTTGTTCGTATCCTCTTTCTACATAACAAGCATTTTCTACTACTGTTTCGCCTTCTGCTGCCAACCCAGCCAATATGAGTGCTGCTCCACATCTCAAATCTCGTCCAGAAACATATGCACCTTTTAGGCTTTTTACACCTTTTATCACAGCCGTTTGCCCTTCTACTGCAATATCAGCTCCCATACGACACAGTTCACTAATATGTTTAAACCTTGCCTCAAATACTGTTTCACTAATAATACTTGTTCCTTCCGCTAATGTCAATATTGACATAAATTGTGGCTGCATATCTGTTGGAAAATCAGGATAAGGACCTGTGTGTATTCTTGAAACAGGTTTTATTTTTTTCGGCGCTTTTAAATAAATACTATTTTTCTGTTCTTTTATCAAACAACCAGTTTCCCCCAAGCGCAACAAAACTTGTCTTATTGTATCAGCACAAACATTTTCTAATTCAATTTCTCCTTTTGTAATTGCTGCGCCACAAAGAAATGTTCCTGCTTCAATTCTATCAGAAGATACCGTATATTCTGTTCCATGCAGCGTTTTTACCCCTTGTATAGAAATACAATCTGTTCCTGCTCCTTTTATATTTGCTCCACACTGATTTAAAAATGTTTGCAATTCTACAATTTCAGGCTCACACGCCGCATTATATATTGTAGTATAGCCTTTTGATTTTGCAGCAAGAATCATACAATTTTCTGTTGCTCCTACACTTGGAAAATCTAAATTGATTTTAACACCCATACATTTTTTTCCATCACAACACAAAATACCTTTTTCTTCTTCTATTACAACGCCCATTTTACGAAATGCCTTTAAATGCAAATCAATAGGACGCATACCAATTTCACAACCTCCAGGATAACCTATATTTGTTTTATGGAATCTTCCAAGCAAAGCCCCCATAAATAAGATAGAAGAACGCATTTTTTGTACGCTTTTGCTGTCAATGTCCATATTTTTACAATCTTTTGTATTGATAATCAATGTTCTATTTTGTTTTTTAATAACACAACCTAATTGTTCTAACATTTTCAATGTCAACTGTACATCTGCAATCGCAGGGCAATTATGCAATATCGTTTCTCCCTCTGTTAGCATTACTCCTGCCAATATAGGTAATATACCATTTTTACTTCCCCTCACAGCTACCTTCCCCCTCAAAGGGTATCCGCCCTCTATTCTATATCTACCCATATATACGCCCCTCCCAAAATTATCAAATCATATTCCATAGTATGCAACATTATAAAAAGCGTTCCATTTACAAATGCGTAAATTTGGTATATACTTATTAGTAGAACAATGGTAAATTTAAAAAAAGGAGCAACACAATGAAAAAGAATATATTAGATATTAACGGAATTATGGTAGGACAAGCACAAGATACACAAGGCAAAACAGGTGTTACTGTTGTTATTGTGCCAGACGGTGCGGTGTGTGGTGTTGATGTAAGAGGAGCAGCGCCAGGCACAAGAGAAACAGACTTACTTGACCCTGTCAATGCTATGGAAAAAGTACACGCAGTAGTGCTTTCTGGTGGTTCTGCTTTTGGTTTAGAAGCAGCAAATGGTGTGATGGAATACTTAGAAGAAAAAGGAATCGGCTTCAATGTTGGCTGTACTGTTGTACCTATTGTGCCTCAAGCTGTTTTATTTGATTTAGCGTATGGTGATTTTCGTTGTCGTCCTGACAAAAAAATGGGCTATACCGCCTGCGAAAATGCCAATAGTGAAATACTAGAAGAAGGCAGCGTTGGTGCTGGCTGTGGTGCAACAGTGGGAAAATTATATGATATGGAATGTTGTACCAAAAGTGGTATTGCTAGTTATTCAGAAACACTCGAAAATGGTGTTACTGTTTCTGCACTTATTGCTGTTAATGCATTTGGCGATGTTTTTGAAAATGGAAAAATCATTGCTGGCACAACAAACAAAGAAAAAACTGCTTTTATTAACACAGAAAAAACAATGTTAGAAATGGCATCTACTCCTACCTTTCAAGGGCAAAATACAACCATCGGCATTATTGCTACAAACGTTGCACTCACAAAATCAGAAGCAAAAAAAATTGCTGGTATGGCGCATGATGGACTTGCTAGGGCAATTCGACCTATACACACACAATTAGACGGCGACACACTTTTTTGTTTGTCTACAGGCGAAATACAGTGTGCTAGACCTATTGTAGATTTAGTTGGTACATTAGCAACTCATGTAACAGAACAAACGGTAATACGTGCTGTCAGAAAAGCAAAATAAATTGATATGAAAAAAACAAAAGATATCTCATCTATATTAGAAAAAGCAATTTTATTATCAAATGGTTATGATTCAGAAACAATAGCACAAAAAGGTACAAGCAATTATGATTTTTGCTTGTATCTTTTTTTATTTTTATAATTTTAATATTTTTAGTTGGTGTAACAATAAAAAACACTAGAATATAAGATTAAAGAAAGGTTTTTGTAAGGTTAAGGTAAGGTTAGCATAATAAAATAGGCTTAAAGAAAGCTTTCTAAATAAATATGATAAAACAGGAGAATGAATATGAAAAAAATATTTATTGTAATAGGAATTATTAGTATAGGCACTATTTGTTTTATTACTTACTTCCTTTCAGAAACAGGCAGCACCTACTATTATACTCAAATTGACAATAGTAAAATAGAACAAGTAAATTCACGTAAAGGAGTGATTGATTTTCATGGAGGAATGAGCTACTCCTATACTTTACCCGCTTACACTGAAAATGGAAGCAAAAAAAATATTACATTTGGAACATCAAGAGAATTAAAAGAAAGTGCTTTTATTCGTTTAAAAGTAATGCCTATTCGTGGCGTTATTGAATGGAACGAAATACAATATAATGCACTCCCTAATGCCGTACAAAAAAATTATACAGATTCAGAAATGCATTAAAAATTGTATTATTTAACATGAGCAAAAAGGTACAAGCAAATAATCATTTTTACTTGTACCTTTTTTTATTACATTTTTTGCAATTTTAATATTTCATCTATAATATTATGCGCAACTTCTTCTTTTGACATCAATTCTAATTCTATTTCTTCTTTTTTAGAAATCATTGTAACTACATTGGTATCTGTTCCAAAACCAGAACCTGCTACTTTTAAATTATTTGCTACAATCATATCTATATTTTTTTTGTCTAATTTGATACGAGAATTTTCAAGCATATTTTGTGTTTCCATAGAAAAACCACACAAAAATTGCCCCTCTCTCCTATGTTCCCCCATATATTTCAGTATATCTACTGTTCTATCTAGCGCAATACTCATTTCTCCATCTTTTTTCTTCATTTTTTCATCACTAACAGTACATGGTTTATAGTCTGCCACTGCTGCTGCTTTTATAATAATGTCATTTTCAAGAAATCTCTCTTTCATTGCTTCAAACATATCACCTGCACTTTTGACATCAATAACATTGACAAAAAGTGGTTTGGGTAGTGCTGTTACTCCACTGACTAATGTTACTTCCGCTCCCCTCAACATACAAGCCTTTGCAATTTCATATCCCATTTTTCCTGTAGAATGATTTGTAATATAACGTACTGGGTCAATGCTTTCTTGTGTTGCTCCTGCTGTTACAATCACTTTTTTACCCAAAAGATCTTTTGGATATGCAATCTCTTTTAAAATATAATCTACTAAAACTTCTTCTTTTGGCATTTTGCCATCACCAACATCTCTGCAAGCAAGCATACCACTATCTGGCTGGATAATTTCAAAACCATATTTTTGTAATTTTTTTATATTGTGTTGTACAATTTCATTATGATACATATTTGTATTCATAGCAGGCGATACAATTTTTTTGCAATTACAAGCCAAAACTGTTGTCGTAAGCATATCATCAGCTAAACCATTCGCCATCTTTGCAATAACATTTGCTGATGCTGGTGCAATCAATACAACATCTGCCTTTTTTGCTAATGAAACATGCGCTACATGAAATTGGAAATTTCTATCAAATGTGTCTACCATACATTTATTGCCTGTCAATGTTTCAAATGTAATAGGCGTAATAAAATGTGTCGCATTTTCTGTCAATATTACATGAACATCACAACCCATTTTGACAAGCATATTTGCAACATTTGCCATTTTATATGCTGCAATACTACCTGTTACTCCTAATAAAACCGTTTTTCCTTTTAGCATAAAAACACCCTTTTCTTTTATTTTTTTAACAGATTGAAAATATTATAACAAACTTTGACCATTTTTGGCAATAAAAAAGCAGACAAACACACTGCCTGCTTTTTTACCTCTATGTTATTTTAAAACACGTCTTGCTGTTACATATGTAGTTTGACTATAAGAATCTGTTAAGTCTGAAATAATAACACCTGATTTATTTCCTGAAGAAGAATGAATATATTTATCATCGCCAATATAAATACCAACATGAGAAATACCACCATTTCTATCTGTGTCAAAGAAAACCAAATCTCCAGGTGCTAATTCACTCTTTTTCACCATTACACCATTTGAAGTCATACTAGCAGAATTTCTGTTCAATGTTACACCAAATTTTTGCATTACTGCAAAAACATATCCAGAACAGTCTACACCACTTTCTAAGTCTGTGCCACCCCATACATAAGGAGTACCTAAAAATTGCTTTGCATAAGCAACTACATCATTTGCCTTGCTGGAAGGTGCAGGTAAAACAGTTTTTGTATCTGGTTTTTTACCTGTTCTTAATGATACATATTCTGTGCTAACATAGCCTGTTGTACCTTCTGCTGTTTTAATTTTTAACCAGTCAGCACCAGACTGCATTACATCAAATACCTCTCCACCACTTAATTTTTCTAAAACATCTCCATTTGTAGAAGCAGAACTTCTTACTCTTAAATAAGAATCTGCAATTACAACACCATATGTTGTTTCTTCATTGCTATTTTTATTATTTTTGTCTGTTTGTTCAGAATTAGATTTTTTATCTTCTTCTTTTTCTGTTTTACTTTCTGTTTCTTCTTTTTGTGGTTCTTTTGTTTCTTCTTTAGCAGTTTCTTCTTTACTATCTTCTTTGTCTGTTGTTTCTTCCTGTTTTGGTTCTTCTGTTGCAGAAACAGATGGTAAATAGGTAAGCATATCGCCGTTTAAGTAATCTTTACTAATGTAAGCATTACCATTGTTGTAAGCTAATTGGTACCAGCCATCTAACTTTCCTATTACTGTAATAACATCGCCGTCTGTTACCGTTTTAATTACATCACTTTTTGTATTACTGCCTGTCCGAACATTGATGTTTGTACCCTGTACTTTGCCCTCTGCTTTTGTTACATCAAAATAGTTAGCAGAAACATAAGCACTTGGATTTCCATTAAATGTCACTTGATACCAGTCACCATCTCTACCATGAAGTACCAACTCTGTTCCTCTATCTGCTGTTCCTAATATTTCAGAACCAATATTTGCTGCTGAACGGATATTAACACCATCATCATTTATAGCACCGCTCGCTGCGGCAAAAACAGTTGCTGTACTCAACACACAAATACTACTTACTGTTAATAATATTCTTGTCAAAACTTTATGCTTGCTCATAATAAAATTTTTCCTCCAAAATATATTTATTACATATTTGTTACAACTTATTATATTAAGCCTTAATAAAATTGTCAAGAAAAAATTATGGAAATTTAAGAATATTAAATTTATGTTACACATATACTATACTTTATGATATTTTTTATTTTTAAAATAAATTTAATAATTTAGCAAAAAATGTTGAAAAAAACACCTCTCCACAATTCAATTTGTAGAAAGGTGTCTCTGTTTTATTACTTTTTTTAGTAATTATTTCAATTTTTCCAGTTCTTCCTCTAAAATTTTTGTTACAATAGCAGGATTTGCTTTTCCTTTTAATTGCTTCATACATTGTCCCATAAGGAACTTACTTACTTTATCATTTCCCTCTTTAAACTGTGTTATAGAGTTTGGATTTGCTTCAATTACTTTTGCTACTACTTCTTTTACTGCACTATCATCATTTACCATTTTCAAATTGTGTTCTTCAATATATTGTTCTGGCTCTACATTATCAGAAAACATTTTCTCAAATACTTCTTTTGCTGTATTTCTATTGACAACACCATTTTTTACAAGAAGTATCAAT
>CAMXTM010000049.1 GCA_947246775.1 uncultured Clostridium sp.
CTAGTAACGCCTTTGCTTGCTCGTATGTCCCCCATGTCGTACTGTCGTTGCTTTTTGCGCTACCGCCCGTTTTAGGGTCAATGGGTATCTTGTTTTTATGGCATACCCAGTTAGCCATTTTTTTCATATTTTGCAACTGCGCTACACCTCCTGTTTTCTAATTCCTTTTTGTTGTTTCTGTTCTACAAATAGTGTTACATTCTCAAGGAATCTATCTACATCATCTAAATTGAGTAGTATTTTATTTCCTATCTTGAATGTAGGTATTTTTCCACTTTTTACAATGTTTCTAAAAGCATATTCCGTTAAAGCGGTTTCGCTGTCTTGCTCTTTTATGTACAAATATGCTTGCTTGATGTTTCTTACCCTAGAAGCCATTCCCTCACCTTTTTTCTATATTGTATTGTTGTTGCACCGTTTGGACACTGTGTTAGAACTGTGGGCATTATGATAAGTCTTCTGTTAACTCTGATATATCAGCCTCAAGAGCGTCTTTTAATGCTTGTTGCTCATCATAGTAGCTTGGAGAATCCTCTAGCAGCTCCCTAACATCACAGTTGAGGGCTTTGGCTATCTTTACTGCAATATCTACTCTACAACGCTTTCCAGCCTTAATCATAGATAATGTTTGCCTTGATACTCCACTTTTCTGTGCTAGTTTTGTAAGATTAAAACCATTTCTAGCCATTGCTATAGCTAATTTGATTTCGTCTAATCTCATGTAATGCACTTCCTTTCATTAAAATACATTTTGTCTAATTTTTTTACATTTTGTCTAGTTTTAATTTACTTTTTGTTGATTTATAAATTTATCATAATATACATTCTGTTGATTGTCAATACTTTTTTTAAAAAATGTTAATTATTTTTTATTTTTTATTGACGTTTTGTAAATTATCAATTATAGTATAATAAGAGGTGAAAAAATAATGAGCTCATTTGGTAATCAATTAAAGCAAGCAAGACTAAATAAAGGCTTAACGCAAAAGGAATTGGCTAAGCTATTAAATGTTTCTCCTGCTGCTTATTCATTATGGGAAAAAGGAGAAAGAGAACCACGTTTTGAAGTATTAGAAAAACTTTGTAAAATTTTAAATGTTGATATTTCATACTTAATGGATTGGGATGCATTTAAGACTACTTATAAAGATGAGGTAGCGAAACAAACAGAGTTATATGAAGATAAAGTGCTACAAAAAATGAACGATATAGCAAATGACTATACTCATAATTTTTTTAAAAAATTAATTGATTTGTATTTAACTCCTACGAATAATGGCTATCATTTGATTAATATTGATGTTGAACATTCTTTTCTATTTTTAAAAGCTTCAGGATATGATTTTGTTAGGCATTATGATGAAGCTAAAAATTGTAATATATTTGATATTATAAAGGACCATGAAGTAAAAGTAACTATAAATAATGATGATTTATTAAAAATAGCTACAAATAGCAAAAAATACATTGATACAGAGATAGAAAAATTGATTAAAAAATATAATCCAACACAAGAAAATAATGATGACTAAACATTTTACATGACTAAAGTCCACACTAACACCTATACCTCTGTGTGGCTATTAAATAGTTCTTTTGTTCTAGCGCCCTAAATAATGCTTATAGTGCTACTCTGTTTTACAGTAGCCCTTGCTTTCCAAAATAGGAAAGCGACCTATTGTGCAAGAGAGTTTTTCTCAAAATTGGGAAAAAGGGGGCAATGTTTCACCGATACCTAGCATGAACAATATTTATATCAGGTATGTTTTATAAACACATCACCTTATACTCAAAAATGAGTAAAAGGCTTTATTTCATTTTTGGAAAAAAGAGGTTTCGTACAAATTTGTTAAAAACCTAAAAGGCTGTAAGGATTCTTTACAGCCCTAGCGATAATAACGCAAGGGTACAAGCACGATTTGCAAGCTAAAGCGTAAGCATTATTTACGCATTTCAAGTGCTTAAAAAAAATGCCCCTGTATTGGCGTACAAGGACATTCATATAAATGGGATATTCTGATATACCCACACAACTAAAAAAAGTATATCAGATTACCCCTTATTTTTCTATACCCATTTTTAAAAAATATTAGAATTTTAAGGAGGTTTTTTTTATGGCAACAATCAAAAAAAGAGGGAAAAGCTATTCTATTCGTGTATCCTGTGGCTATGATATGCAAGGCAAACAAATAGTACATAGTATAACATGGAAGCCAGAAGCGGGCATGACAGCAAAACAAGAAGAAAAAGAAGTACAAAGGCAAGCGGTGCTATTTGAGGATAGGTGTAAAAAGGGCTTATATCTCAATGGTAATATTCGTTTTGCAGATTTTGTTGAAAGATGGTTTGTTGACTATGCTGAAAAGCAGCTAAAAGCAACTACTTTATGTCGTTTAAGGTACACATTGGAGCAGGCAAACAAGGCAATCGGTCATATTCCATTGGAAAAGCTGCAACCTATACATATTATGCACTTTTATGACAATCTAGCTGAAAATGGCATAAAACATACAGCAGCATATAGTATAAAAGTTGACTTAAAAGCCCTACTGAAACAAAGAGGATACACCTACCAACAGTTAGCAGACCTTGCAGGGCTTCATGTATCCACAATCCATAAAATATGCAATCATAGTACCACATATCCCAAAACAGCACAAAAGGTAGCAACTGCATTAGGATATGATGTAGAAGAACTATTCATATATCATGTAGAACAAACAAAACTAAAATCTAGCACCATAAGAACCTATCATGTTGCAATATCAACTGTACTTTCTAGTGCGGTACAGTGGCAAATCATTGCTTCAAATCCCTGTGAGCGCCTCAAACCGCCCAAAATAGACACAAAAGAAAGCAAGTACCTTGATGAAAAACAAGCGTTATATATGCTTGATTGTCTTTCTAATGAGCCTTTACAATATCAGACATTGATTACCTTACTTGTGTATACGGGTATGCGTAGAGGGGAAGCATTTGGGCTAAAGTGGAGCGATATTGATTTTGATAATAAAGTGATTACGATACAAAGAACATTGCTTTATACAGCGGATAAAGGGCTTTTTGAGGATACTCCAAAAACTGCTAGCTCAAATCGTATGATTAAGGTTGCGCAAGAACCCCTAAAATTGCTCAAAAAACATAAAATAGAACAGACCGCTAGACGCTTGCAATGTGGTGACCAGTGGTATCATAATGATTATGTGTTTTCTGCATGGAATGGAAAAGCAATGCACCCATCAAGTGCTGGGAGTTGGTTTAAAAACTTCTTAAAAAGGTATGACTTACCACCTATTACCCTGCACTCACTTAGGCATACCAATGCAAGCCTTTTAATCGCAAATGGTATCAATATCACCACTGTTTCTAAAAGGCTGGGACACGCTAATACTTCTATTACAACTAGCGTCTATGCTCATGCCATTAAGACCGCTGATGAAATAGCTGCCGATACATTGGAAAATATATTTAAAATGAAATAAAGAACAAATAAAGAACAAAATGCCTGTTTTTTGAAAAACGTAAGCCCTGTAAACCTTGATTTTATAGGGCTTTTGTTGCCTGTAGGGCTGCTAGCATTGTTTTCCAAATAAGAGAGTAAAGCAATGATGACTGAACATAGAGTCAAAAATAAGTATATTTTCTCAAATTTAGTCATATGCCTCACCCCCCTTCCTAGTAGAGGGAGGGGGTAAACCACTCCATCATGGCTGCTCGATGTCATTATAGCACAGTATTTTCC
Organism: uncultured Clostridium sp.; assembly: GCA_947246775.1. GTDB lineage: Bacteria > Bacillota > Clostridia > Lachnospirales > Anaerotignaceae > Coprocola. The sequence continues at coordinate 3,743 of CAMXTM010000049.1, forward strand.
ACAATTCAACAAAAAAGACTTTCTACACTTCGACTCAACTCAACTAAAAATCACCTAATTGAAAAACAACAAAAAAGAGTAAATAGATACTTTTTGATACTTAGGATATGATATAAAGGAAATAATAAGAGCTGTTTCTAGTTCGTTTTACAACAGTGAGGTGAACTAGATGTGGTGATAAAACTGTTCCTAATCTGTTTCAAGAGTGAGGTTGATTAGGCGTGGTAGCAACAAGGGCTGTGCCTAGTCTGCTTTATGGTCGGTAAGGTTGGCTAGGTGTGGTGACAACGACCGAACGAAACCATTGGAATTAAGATGATATAGTCGTTCTAAAATAAGCGTTTCATAATTGTTCCAATCAAAAAAAGAAAAATGTTAACATGATGTACACAGAAATTTAAAAAATGTTGACATTTTTGAATAAAGTAAAGGAAAGGAAAGAACAGAATATATATGCTCATTTGACGAAATGAGCGTGTGTGTATTTTTTTGATAAAAAAAACAGAAAAGCTATACCCCAAAGTAAAGTATAGCTTTTGTTTGTTGTGTGATTATGATAATTGTTCTAATTGGTCAAGTAAATCCTCGAATACAGCCATAGCGTTTTCGATAGGAGTAGAGCTTGTCATATCCACACCAGCGCCTTTGAGTAAATCAATGGAGTATTCGCTGTTGCCTTTTGAGAGAAAATCTAAATAGCGGTCAATAGCCGGCTGACCCTCTTGCGTAATTTTTTGAGATAAGGCAATTGCTGCGCTGTAACCTGTAGCATATTGATAGACATAAAAGGCGTTGTAGAAGTGAGGGATTCTAGCCCACTCTATGGCAATTTCCTTGTCTATAATGATGTCATCACCAAAATATTTTTTGTTGAGGTCGTAGTAGATTTCGCTCATGTTTTCGCAGGTAAGAGGTTCGCCTTTTTCTGCCATGTCGTGAGTGATTTTTTCAAACTCAGCAAACATCGTTTGACGGAAAAGCGTACCACGAAATTGTTCTAAAAAGTAGTTAATGAGATATTTTTTTGTAGTTGTGTCGTTTGTATTTTGCAATAAGTAGTGCATAAGGAGAGCTTCATTGCAGGTAGAGGCAACTTCTGCGACAAATATTTTGTGACCACTGTAGAGGTAGGGTTGTTTTTGCCAAGTAAAGTAACTGTGCAAAGCGTGTCCCATTTCGTGAGCGAGGGTAAACATACTGTTGATGTTGTCGTTGTGGTTCAGTAGCACATAAGGGTGAACACCGTAAACGCCCCAAGAGTAAGCACCACTTCTTTTACCCTCGTTTTCGTAAACATCAATCCAACCGCTGTCAAGACCTTTTTGGAGTGCATCACTGTAGGACTTGCCTAATATTTGGAGAGCTTGAGATACAGTTTGTTTTGCCTCTGTATAAGGGATTTTTTTGTCAGCATCAGGCACAAGAGGAACATATAAATCGTACATATGGAGTTCGTCTACACCAAGAAGTTTTTTGCGTAAAGCAATGTAACGGTGCATAAGAGGTAAAAATTGGTGTACCGTTTGGATTAAATTGTCGTAGACGGAAAGAGGGATTTTGTCGTCATCTAGTGCCGCAGCAAGGGAGCTTGGATATTTTCTAGCTTTTGCAAAAAAGACGTCTCCTTTAACACTGGCAGAATAAGTAGCAGCGATGGTATTTTTTTGTTTTAAGTAAGTGTTGTAGAGGGCAAAAAAAGCCTCTTTTCTGACACGGCGGTCGCTGTTTTCTAAGAAAGAAGTGTAACGACCTTTTGTGAGTTCAACTTGTTCGCCTTTTTCGTTGGTTATGCTGGGAAATTTGATGTCTGCATCGTTAAGCATGGTAAAAATAGTTTGAGGAGCGCCAGCGATTTCGCTTGTTTGGGCAAGAAACTGTTCTTGTTCAGCAGAAAGCGTGTGTTGTTTTTGGCGAAGTATGTTGTCAAAAAAGTGTTCATATGTTTGAAAATCTGGTAATTGTCTTCTGAAATCAGAAAGTGTTTGTTCTGGTATGCTAAGGATTTCAGGCACAATAAAAGCAGCGGCAGTGGAATATTGAATCATCAGTAGCTCTGCACGAGAAGAAAGTTGTTGATATGTTGTGTTGGTGCTGTCTTCGTGGAAACGCATAAAAGCATAAACATAGAGTTTTTCTATGATGTTGCTAGTTTGAAAGCTCTGATTGAGACAGTCAAGTAATGTTTGTGCAGATGTACTAATTTTACCTGAAAAAGAGCTTAAAAGTTGAATAGAATTTTGAGAAATGGAAAAATCATTTTCCCATTTGTCTAAGTCGCTGTAAATATCTTCTAAAAGCCAAGCATAAGTTGAATCAATTTCCGTTCTTTTGGGTAATTTGTCCATAAAAATCTTCCTTTCTGAATAAAATTCACTGTAATGTTGTAATACAAGCCATATTTTAGCGTTGTTGTAACAACTATTATATCACTTATTTTGCATACTATAAGCGAAAAATGCAAATTTTAAAATAAAATATGAAATTTTGTTAATATTATGACTTGCGAACATGCGGCATTTTGTAGTAAAATTGGGTAGTAACGAATGTGTCAAATCATATTGAAAGGGTGGTTACGGTGGCAAGTGAAAGACGAAAAATATTGCTAGTTTCTTCTGAGGCAGCACCTTATGCAAAAAGTGGTGGATTGGGGGACGTTGTAGGGTCATTACCAAAGGCATTGAAAGAAGCGGACGTTGACGTAAGAGTGGTACTTCCTAAATATGCAACGATAAAAGAAGAGCATTTGCAAGATGTCGAATACTTGGGTTCTTTCTTGGTTAATCTTGCCTGGAGAACGCAGGAAGCGAAAATATTAAGAAAAAATACTGGAGCATTTCCTGTGTACTTTATAGAAAATGATTTTTATTTTGGCAGAGAAGGACTTTATGGTTATGGGGACGATAACGAACGTTTTGCATTTTTCTGCAAAGCGGTATTGCATATGCTTTCGATGGTAGACTATTATCCAGACATTATACATTGTAACGATTGGCAGACAGGTCCAATTTGTATGATGTTAAAAGAGACATATAGCAAAATGGTATTTTATTCCAGAATCAAGACATTGTACACCATACATAACTTGCAATATCAAGGTGTGTTTGGTAGAGAGACAATGGACTTATTGGGAGTGCCACATTGGTGTTTCGATAATGGAAGCGTTGAATTTTATGGCAATGTAAGTTATATGAAAATGGGCTTAATGTATGCAGACCATATCAGTACAGTAAGTAATACTTATGCTGAGGAAATACAAACACCACAGTATGGCTATGGTATGGACGGCGTATTAAGAAGTAGAAAAGAGCATTTGAGCGGCATTATCAATGGTATTGACTATGTAGCAAATGACCCAGCAACAGATAAACGCTTAACAGTAAACTTTGATAGAAATAGTATTGAAAAGAAAAAAGAGAACAAAAGAGATTTGCAGCAATATCTGGGATTGGAACAAAGAGATGTGCCAATGATAGGTATGATAACAAGATTAGCAGACCAAAAAGGCTTAGATATTTTGACACAGGTTCTAGGCGAGATGATGAGAGAGGATATACAATTTGTGCTTTTGGGTACAGGAGAGAATCGTTATGAGTATATCTTTAAGAGTATGGCACAGCAATATGGTGGAAAAATGAGTGCAAATATTATGTTTGATGATACATTAGCACAAAAAATCTATGCATCAAGTGATTTATTTATGATGCCATCATTCTTTGAGCCATGTGGATTAGGACAAATGTTCAGCTTGAGATATGGCACAGTGCCTATTGTAAGGAAGACAGGCGGCTTGGCTGATACCATAACACATTATAATACAGAAACCAAACAAGGAAATGGATTTGTATTTGAGAGTTATGATGGCAATGGCTTGCTCTGGGCATTTAGGGAAGCATTAAAAGTGTACCATATGGGTGAAGAAGAATGGGGCAATGTCGTAAGAAATGCAATGGATTGTAATTATTCTTGGGCAAGTTCCGCAGGAAAATATATTGCATTGTATGACCAGTTAATGAAAGGATAATCAAAAAATAACAAGGGGTTGAACAGTTATGTTCGCCCTTTTGTTTTGTTTAAAAATAAAAAAATAGGTTTGCAATTTTATAAAAATAGGTTATGATTGATTGAGATGTAATAAAAGTAAGTATTATTTTTTTTGTAAGGTCTAGCAGGTTTTTAGAAAAGGAGCAATTACATTTGGAACAGGAAAAGAGAATAGAAAATAGAAGAAAAGGAAGCAAAAAATATATTATCATGCTGTTTTTGCTTGTTTTAGTGGTAGGAGGAGGTTGTGGGTTGTATTATGTTGATACCTTTTATGGGCAAGGCAAAATCAATACGATACTTTCTTCTTTGCAGCAGGATAAAAACACAACAGAGGATACAGAAAATGTAGAAGAGTCCCAAATTCCAGAGGAACAGCAGGTAACAGATAAAAATAGTATAACATTATCTTCAGGTGGCACATTATTTTTGACAAAGGGCAAAAAGTTTTTGATGTGTACGAAAGATGGCGCAAGATATATGAATGGTATGGGTGACCAAAAATGGAATGATACTTTTACGATGACAGCGCCAGAAATGATAGAGGAGGGCAATTACTATGCCATAGGCGATTTGTCAGGAAAAAGTGTCAAGGTGTATAATGATACAGGCTTGCTTTATTCTGTGCAGCATACAGGGAATGTATTGTATTTTGCCTTAAATAGAAATGGTTATTTAGGTGTCATTACAAAAGAGAAAGAGATGTATACGGCTATGGTTTATGATAGCGCAGGTACACAGTTAACAGGTAGACAAGAGGGACAAAAGGGAATTTTTCCGTTGTCTATAGATGTTTCCGATGATAATAGAGTATTTGTCATCAGTTATTTGGATACCACAGATGTAGAACCAGTAGGTAAAGTCAACTTTTATTATGTCAATGAATCTGATGGTAAAAACTATAGTGAAAGTATGTTTTCTGCAATAATAAAAGAAAATGAAATCATACCGAAAGTATTTTATTTAGATAATGGCAGTTTAATTGCTGCGTCAGATAGAGGATTGTATGGTATGAGTGCGAATGGAGAGCAGCGTTGGGAAATTGTGCTGACAAACCATATTGATTATATTGGTTTAGAAAAGAAAAAGTATATTGTACTTGCTTATGGTACTGCAATTTCTGGACAAAATAGTAAAGCAGTAGGTAATGTTAGCTGGATAAATGGAGATGGCAAAGAAATAGCGAATTTCCAACCAAGAGATGCGGTCACTTATCTAAATTGTGGTAATACAGGTACAGTGATAGGCTGTAATAAGACATACTATGGCTTTAAAATAGGGGGAAGACCTTTTTGGGAATATACGGCGACAAGAGATATGTCAGATGTGATTTTGATGGAAAATGTCAATAATGTGTTGTTTGTCACAAGTGATAGTGCAATGATATTAAATATGGATAGAGTCAGCCAAGACACTACCGTAAAAGAACATAAACAAGGTGATAGAAATACAGAAAGAATTATTAAAAAGCAAACAGAAGATGACCAACAGGGAGAAGACAATAAAGAGGATAAAGATACCCAACAACAAGATAATCAAAATACAGAGCAACAAGATAATCAAAATCAAGACGATACACAAAATAGTGAAAACAATATAGAAAATACAGAAAAAGACCAAGAAGAACAAAATCAAGACAAAAAAGACCAAAATGATACAAAAACGACAGAAAAGGAACAAAAAAATGATAAAAAAGAAGAAAAAGAGGAGCAAAATGGAAGTGAACCAAGTACAGAAAATCAAAAAAATACAGAAGATACAGAAAGTGGAGAAAGTGGAGAAAATAGCGAAGATGAAGTAAAACAAAATAGTAGAGGTAGAAGGTAGGATAGAGATGAGGGAACTGTAAAAGGTTTCCTCCTTTCCTACATCTTGAAAAGTCATAATAAAGGAGAGGACATATTTTGGAAAGTGACAGTTTGGTGTGGTTGTTGGATATTGTGGCGATATTGCTAATTGCATTACCTGCTATAATGGGTTATAGAAAAGGGTTTATCTATGCTTGTTTGGGATTTTTGCCAATAGTGGTATCATTTTTGGGTTCAAAAATATTGTCGCCTGTTTTAAGTAAATTTCTTAGAAATACACCATTGTTTGATTTTTTAAAAAAGAGTGTATATAATGGCATGGATTTAGGCAAGCTATTGACAGAAGGTGCAGAACAGTCTCACGCAAGTGTTATCGATGGTATGAATATACCTGAGTTTTTAAAAAGTGCTTTGCTAGAAAACAATAATTCGGTAGTACATTCTATTTTTCAGACAGATAAGTTGCAAGACTATGTTGCAAGTTATATTGCAAATATTTGTTTGAATATTGTAAGTGTTGTGCTGGTGTCTGTTGTGCTTTATATTGTAATGAAGTTGTTTTTAAAAGCACTCAATGTGGTTTCAAAGTTGCCTGTGATTAGCACAGTCAATCGACTGTGTGGCACGACAATCGGTGCAGCAAAAGGCGTGTTTGTAGTGTGGTTTATTGGTATTGTGCTGACATTTTTTTATTATCGAGAGTTGTTTCAACCATTTTTTGTATTGTTGGAAAAAAGCCATGCTGCCGCGTTTTTGTACCACAATAATTTGTTGCTTTTTATGGTTTTAAAAATATTTGCATAAAAAATAAAAAAAAGTGTTGACAAAAAGTGGTGGACGTGTTACCA
>CAMXTM010000050.1 GCA_947246775.1 uncultured Clostridium sp.
TATTATGTTTCGAGGGGATGCAGAGATGCTTCCTTTTTTGACTAAAAATGGCATTTTTGTTGCGGTATGTGGTTATGTTTCTGTTTATGAAAAGGTAGGACAATATCAAATTTATGTTAAATGGATAGAGCCTTTGGGAATAGGTAGCTTAAGTATTGGCTTTGAGCAGTTAAAAGAAAAATTGGCATCAGAGGGTCTTTTTGATGAGGAATATAAAAGAGAGATATGTGAATATCCAAAATGTGTTGCTGTCATTACATCGCCTACAGGGGCAGCAGTAAGAGATGTTATAAAAATAATAAAAAGAAGAAATAAAAGTGTTAAAATTGCTGTAGTGCCTGTGTTGGTGCAGGGGGAATATGCTGTAGAATCTATTGTAAAAGGGATTAAGTTGGTAAATCAGTGGGAAAAAGCAGATACCATAATATTGGGACGTGGTGGCGGCTCTATGGAGGACTTGTCAGCATTTAATAGTGAAAGAGTAGTGCGGGCAATATTTGCTTCTGAAATACCCGTTATTTCTGCTGTAGGGCATGAGACAGATTTTACCATTGCAGATTTTGTAGCAGATGTCAGAGCCTCTACCCCTTCAGCAGCAGCAGAAATTGCAGTAAAAAATGCAGAAGATATGTCACAGTATTTATATCATGTGATAATGATGTTGCAAAATAGGTTTGATAGTTGTATATTGAGATGGAAAAAAAGATTAGAAATGGTGATGCAAACGAGTGTGTTAGCACAACCTACAGTATGGGTACAGAGACAAAAAAATGATTTGGAACAAATGGAAAAAAGAATACAAAAAGAGATGTTGTATTGTTTAAAAACAAAGCAAATGCAATATCAGGCATTGCAAAAAAGATTAGAAGCGGTATCACCTTTGTCTGTATTAAAAAGAGGATATATTTTAGCGGAGAATGAAAAAGGAAAAACGATTACAAGCATTGAAGAAGTGCAAAAAGATGATATTGTAATACTTCATTTTGGAGATGGTATAGCAAAAACAATGATACTAGAAAGGGGTCGTACCAAAAGTGGCGAAGAAAAAACTGACATTTGAGCAAGCACTGCAAAGGCTAGAAGAAATTGTTTCATTGTTAGAAACAGAGGAAATTTCTTTAGAACATTCAGTTGAGTTATATAAAGAGGGTATGACATTAGCGGATATTTGCAAACAAAAAATAACAATGGCAGAATCCGAAGTGGTATTATTACAAAAAAATATTTCTGGAGAGATAGAGCAAACACCTTTTGAGGTGGAGGAGATGGAATAGATGGATTTTAAAGAGAGATTAAAACAGAGAGCAAAAGAAGTAGATAGTTATTTAGAACAATATTTGCCAAAAGAGAGTGAATATCCATCAGAGATATTTGAGGCAATGAGATATAGTATATTTGCTGGAGGAAAAAGGCTGCGCCCTGTCATGTTGCTTTCTGCCTGTGAGGCACTAGGCGGTGATGGGAATAGAGCAATCCCATTTGCTTGTGCAATAGAAATGATACATACTTATTCTTTAATACATGATGACTTGCCAGCTATGGATAATGATGATTATAGGCGAGGTAGATTAACAAGCCATAAAAAGTTTGGAGAGGCACTAGCAATATTAGCTGGAGATGGGCTTTTGCATCATGCCTTTGAAGTAATGTCAAATGCTTGTGTAACAGATTGTTGTGTAGAAACGGCAAAAGCAATGCAAGCGATTGCAAATGGTGCTGGTGTATATGGTATGCTTTCGGGACAAGTAGTAGATGTGTTGAGTGAGGGAAAGCAGATTGATGAAAAGACGATGTATTTTATACATAAAAATAAAACAGCGGCAATGTTGCAAGGAGCATTAAAAGCAGGTGCATTGTTGGCAGGAGCAGATAAACAACAAGTAGACAATATGGAAAAAGCAGGAGAAAAGATAGGTGTTGCATTTCAAATTGCAGATGATATATTGGATATAACAAGTACATTGCAAGAATTGGGTAAACCTGTGCATAGTGATGAGAAAAATGAAAAAAATACCTATGTAACAATGTATGGCATGGAAGAATCTAAAAAAATGGTAGAAAAACTTTCTCAAGAGGCGATTGCTATTTTAGAAACATTTGGAGAAAGGGCAAACTTTTTAGTAGAGTTGACACATTATTTAATAGATAGAAAAAATTAAGGGCAGCATCGAATTTATAGATATTGAAAGGAATAGCGGGGTGATAGTATGAATTTTGCTGGAATATTACAAAATAAACCGATTTGGGCAGCAGTATTGGCTTGGGCGATTGCGCAAATCACCAAAACTATACTTTCATTTGTGAAAAATGATAAATTAGATTTGTCTCGTTTTTATGGTTCAGGAGGTATGCCAAGTTCTCATTCTTCCTTAGTTATGGCACTTACATTTAGCTTAGGTAAATATTATGGTTTTGAATCTCCTTTTTTTGCAATTAGTATGATATTGGCATTGGTAGTGATGTATGATGCGGCAGGAGTAAGACGAGCGGCAGGAAAGCAGGCAGCACTTATCAATATATTGATACACAGACAAGGTATTACACCACAAGAGCAGTTAAAGGAATTGTTGGGGCATACACCATTGGAAGTCATTGCAGGGGCAATATTGGGAACAGCAGTAGGATTGTTGTTTTAATATGGTAAAAATAATAAGTAAAGGAGGTTTGTAATATGACGCATTGGCTGAAGCAGGTCAATTTTCCAGAGGACATAAAAAATATGGACGAAAAGACACTAAAACAATTAGCGAAAGAAATAAGACATTTTTTGGTAAAAAGTGTTTCTAAAACGGGGGGACACCTTGCTTCTAATTTGGGTATAGTAGAATTGACTTTAGCATTGCACTATTGTTTTGACTTGCCTGAGGATAAAATTGTGTGGGACGTGGGACATCAAGCATATGTGCATAAATTGCTGACAGGAAGAAAAAAAGAATTTAGTAAACTGCGACAGTTAAATGGCTTGAGTGGGTTTCCTAAGCCGAATGAAAGCGAGTATGATGTGTTTGCAGCAGGGCATAGTTCGACCTCTATTTCTGCTGCATTGGGTATAGCAAAGGCAAGAGATTTAAAAGGAGAAAATAATCATATTATTGCTGTAATAGGCGATGGTGCTATGACAGGAGGACTTGCCTATGAAGCGCTTAATAATGCAGCAAAAGAGAATACGAATTTAATTGTGATATTAAATGATAATGAAATGTCCATATCAAATAATGTAGGCGCAATGTCAAGATATTTAACACATTTAAGAACAGATTCCGCTTATATTCATGCAAAAGAAAGTTTTCAAAATTTTTCTAAAAAAATACCCATTGTAGGGAATGTAGCGAATTTTATATTTGAAAAAATGCGTTTTAGTGCAAAATTTATGTTTTTGCCAGGTATGCTGTTTGAGGAAATGGGATTTCATTATATTGGACCTGTAGATGGGCATAATTTGGGAGAGCTTACAGAAGTATTTCAGAATGTAAAGCAAATGCGAGGGCCTTTGCTGATTCATGTAAAGACAAAAAAAGGAAAAGGCTATCCCTATGCGGAACAACAGTCTTCAAAATATCATGGGGTAGGGAAATTCGATGTCAAAACAGGTAAACCACTTTCACAGTCTGATAAAGAGGACTATTCCGCTGTTTTTGGTAAAAAGTTAATGGAATTGGCAGAAAAAAATGAGAATATACTTGCCTTGACAGCAGCTATGGCATCAGGTACAGGGCTTTTGGAGTTTCAAAAAAAATTTCCTGAAAGATTTTTTGATGTTGCGATAGCAGAACAGCATGGAGTGACCTTTTCGGCAGGATTGGCAAGTCAAGGTATGACACCTGTATTTGCAGTATATTCTACTTTTTTGCAAAGGGCATATGACCAAATTGTGCATGATGTTTGTATGCAAAAATTGCCTGTGGTGTTTGCAGTAGATAGAGCTGGTGTTGTAGGAGCAGATGGAGAAACACATCAAGGTGTTTTTGATATAGCATATTTGAGTCATATTCCAAATATGAGCTTGCTTTCCCCAAAAAATAAATGGGAATTAGAGGATATGCTTGCCTTTGCAGTAGAGTTAAAAAAACCTGTAGCAATTAGATATCCAAGAGGGACAGCATCAGAGGAGTTTGAAAGAAATAGAGAAAAAATAGTATATGGTAAAAGTGAGATAATACAAAAAGGAAAAGAAGTAGCATTGCTAGCAGAGGGACATATGTTGTCTTTTGCTGTAGAAGCCGCAGAAAGACTAAAGCAACAAAATATTACAGCGTTTGTAGTCAATATGCGATTTTTAAAACCATTAGATGAAAGTATGTTAAAAGAGGTAGCAAATTGCTGTGACTATGTTGTAACAGTAGAAGATGGATTAAAACAAGGTGGATTTGGTTCAAAAGTGCTAGAATATTATAGCGATAATGGCATTTATAATGTAAAAGTGATTCGCTGTGGTTTTCCAGATAAGTTTATACAGCAGGGAACAACAGAACAGTTGTATCATATATATGAATTAGATGGCGAGGGAATTTATAATACTGTGATAGATAAAATGGCTTTGAAAGGGAAAAAGGAAATATAGTATGGCAGAAAAAGAGAGATTAGACATATTGTTGGTAAAAAGGAATTTGGCAAAATCAAGGGAATTGGCAAAAGCATATATTATGGCAGGCAATGTTTATGTAGATGGAGTAAAAGAAGAAAAAGCGGGAACAAAGATAGCATTAACAGCGGATATTGTGGTAAAAGAGAATAAAATGAAGTATGTAAGTCGTGGAGGATATAAACTGGAAAAGGCAATCAATGAATTTGGCATTTGCTTAGAGGATTGTATTTGCTTGGATATTGGAGCATCAACGGGGGGATTTACGGATTGTATGCTTCAAAATGGAGCAAAAAAGGTATATGCTGTAGATGTAGGATATGGGCAGTTTGATTGGAAATTGCGAAATGATAGTAGAGTTGTGTGTATGGAAAAGACAAATGTAAGATATGTTACACATGATGATATAGTAGAGGAGGCAGATTTTGCATCTATTGATGTTTCGTTTATATCACTAACAAAGGTGCTGCCAGCGGTGTTAAATATATTGCATGAAAAAGGGCAGTTAGTTTGTTTGATAAAACCGCAGTTTGAAGCTGGGAGGGAGAAAGTTGGAAAAAAGGGTGTTGTAAAAGATAAAAAAGTGCATAAAGAGGTAATATTGAAAATCATAGACTATGCATTAGAACAAAATATTGGGATACATAATATTAGTTTTTCACCGATAAAAGGCCCAGAGGGAAATATTGAGTATTTAATATATATGCAAAAAAAGGAAAGAGGGATTACAAAAGAAGAAGCATATATTAAGGCAGAGCAAATTGTAGACACTTCTCATCAAGTTTTGGCAGGGGAGGAAAAGACATGAAAAAAGTCGGAGTATTGCCTAATATAGAGAAAGATAGAGAATTTACGATAACAAAGAGATTAATCAATCATTTACTTCATAAAAACTGTGAACCAATGCTGACAACTGGTATAGCATCAATGGCAAAATTAGAATTATATGGCAAAGAGGAAGAAGAAATTTATAAAGACGCAGACTTTTTAATATCACTTGGTGGAGATGGCACGCTTTTGGGAGTAGGACGACGTAGTGCAAAATATGGCAAACCAATACTTGGCATCAATTTGGGGCATTTGGGATTTTTGACAGCAGAGGAAAAAGATTTTTCAGAGCGCGCGATTGATAAAGTATTAGAGGGAGATTGTACAATAGAAAAAAGAATGATGTTGGAAGCCTCTGTTTTTGCAGAACCCAAAAGAATAGAAGGACTTTTGGCTTTGAATGATGTTTGTATTACAAGACGATTTTCTTCTAGGATATTAGAATTTAATATATTTGTGAACGCAGAGTATGTAGATACATTGCGAGCTGATGGCGTTATTATTTGTACACCAACAGGTTCTACAGCGTATAATCTTTCAGCGGGAGGACCTATTTTAAAAACAGATGCAGAAATCATAGCAATTACGCCGATTTGTCCCCATACATTGACAAGCCGCCCGATTATCATTTCAGCGGAGGATAAAATTACTGTAGAAGTTTTTAATAGAGGAGAAGAAGACTTTGTAATTAGTACAGATGGGCAACGTTCTATGTCTTTAAAGAGACGAAATGTGGTACAAGTAAAGAAGTCGCAGTATTTTACAACCATTATGAAAACACACCCAGTTAGTTTTTATGATGTGCTGCGTGAAAAGCTAGGCAAATAAGGGAGGATTTAATCATTATGAAAGTTGCTAGGCATACAAAAATTTTGGAACTGATAGATAATTATGATATTGAGACACAAGATGAGTTGGCAAAAAAATTGCAAGAAGCAGGTTTTACAGTAACACAAGCAACAGTTTCAAGGGATATAAGAGAGATGAGATTGACAAAAGTTGCTACAACAAAGGGAAAACAAAAGTATTCTGTCAGTTCTGGAACAGACTCTGAAATAGCGGAGAGGTCAGTAAGAGTTTTTAAGGAAGCGGTTATTAAGATGGATTATGCACAAAATACACTTGTGATAAAGACATTGGCGGGTATGGCAAATGCAGTTGGAGCAGCGCTGGATACAATGCAAGAAAATGAAATTGTAGGAACATTGGCAGGAGATGATACTGTATTTTGTCTTTTAAAAACACAACAACAAGCAGCGGCAATTATGGAAAAACTGTATAGAATTATACATACAGTATCATAATTTAGAAATAAAAGAGATGGTATATTCAGAAAAGGTATGCAATAAAAAAATAAGAAGTCATTGTATCAATACTAGCATATTTTGTGACTTCTTATTTTTGTTTTGTATTGTTTGGGCATAGATAGAAATGATAGGAGAAGTAAAAAAATGTTAGAACATTTGCATATTAAAAATGTAGCTCTCATCATAGAAAGCGATATAGATTTTGAAAAAGGATTAAATATTATATCTGGAGAAACAGGCGCTGGAAAATCAATGGTAATTGATTCCCTTAACTTTGCACTAGGAGAAAGAGCGAGCAGTAATTTTTTAAGAAAAGGGGAAAAAATGGCTGTAGTAGATGCTATTTTTCGTGTAAAGGAGGAAGTAATATTAAGTAAGTTGCGTGAAAATGGAATAGAAGTAGAACAAGATGGTATAGTGTTGCTGACAAGAACAATGAATCAGTCAGGGAAAACAATTTGTCGTATCAATGGCTGTATTGTGACAGTAGGCATGATGAAAGAGTGTGCAGAGGGGCTTATTGATATGCATGGTCAGCACAATCATCAGTCTTTGCTTAATAGCACAAAGCATATACAAATATTAGACCGTTTTTGTGGAAAAGAATTGGAACAAATAAAACAAAAATTTGATATTGCGTATAAAGAAGTAAAAGAAATTGATAAAAGCTTGTCAAAACTGTTGGGAGATGAGCAACAGAGGGCAAGAAAAATGGATTTGTTGCAGTTTCAAATAGAGGAAATAGAGCAAGCAAAACTTCGTGCTGGGGAAGAAGAAGAATTGCTCGAAAAGAGAAAAATATTGTTAAATGCAGAAAAAATCAGAAACTTAACAGAAAATAGCTTGCAGTTATTGTATCATGGAACGCAAACAGAACAATCTGCGATTGACCAACTTTCCAGAGCGTTGGAGGATATTTCAGATTTAACGAATTATGATGAAAAAGTAAATAATATTTATGAAACATTGTCTTCTGTATATGCACAAATAGATGATGCTATAAGAGATTTAAAACATTATAGTGATAATATTGTAGAAGAACCAGAAGAACTGGAAAATATAGAAGAAAGAATACAACTGATATATCATTTAAAAAAGAAATATGGCAATAGTATTGAAGAAATATTAGATTTTTATAATAATGCAGTAGAAGAAATGGATTTTCTGTCTAATAGTGAAGAAATGGTAAAGAAGTTAAATCAAAAAAAGGATAAAGCAGAAAAAGAGCTTATACAAATAGCGGAACAGATGAGTAATATTAGGGTAAAAAAAGCAAAAGAGATACAAAAAGAGATAGAAAAACAGTTGCAAGATTTGGAAATGAAACAGGGAAAATTTTCTATATTAGTGGAAGATAAAAAAGAAATTTCGTCTAATGGAAAAGATAGAGTAGAGTTTTTAATTTCTGCAAATGCAGGAGAGGAATTAAAACCACTGGCAAAAATTGCTTCAGGGGGAGAAATGTCACGAGTTATGCTTGCTTTAAAAACCGTTTTGGCAGCAGCAGATAATATAGAGACCTTTATATTTGATGAAATTGATACAGGTGTAAGTGGAAGAACAGCACAAAAGGTAGCAGAAAAAATGGCATTTGTATCAAAGACACATCAAATTATTTGTATTACACATTTGCCCCAAATTGCGGCTATGGCAGATAATCATTTTTTGATTGAGAAAAATGAACAAGAACAAAAGACAGTTACAACGGTAATGGAATTGGATAACGAAAAATCTGTTTGTGAGATTGCCCGACTGATAGGAGGAGTAAAAATAACAGAAGCGACACAAAAGGCAGCAAAAGAGTTAAAAGAACAAGCAAATATATTTAAAAAGTAATAAAAATAGGCAATGCTTTTGTTGTAAGCATTGCCTATTTGGCTTTCTACATCTCTACATTAATTGTTTTCGTTGTTTTCATTATTTTCTTTGTTTTCAGATGGTTCTACTGTGTAATAAGGAGCAGGGCTTTCTGCAACCTGTAAAACTTCATATTGCTGTTGTGGCTGAGCATAAATAATAGGAGAATCTTTTTGTTCTGATTCTTCTGATTGTTTTTGCTCTAGTTTTTCAGCTTTTTTTGTTTTAGTAGTTAATTGTTCTTCCTCGTCTTCTTCTGGGCGAGCTACGAGCCAATCCATAAAGAAAAGAAGTTCTTCAATTTTTTTAGGGGTTAATTTTGCATAATAGCGACGTACTTCGTTAAATTCATTAGAGTTGTCATCTCTTACATAAGGATAACGAATATCATTTACACACAGTAAATAGTCCATAGAAACATTAAATATTTTGGCTATTTTCTTTAAATCTTCAATAGAAGGATGATTTCTTCCTGATTCGTAGTTTGCAATAGCTGTGTAGCCATAGTTAAGCATTTGACCTAAACGAATCTGTGTTAATTTCTTTTCTTTTCTTAGCATTCTTAAACGATCTTTAAATTGCATATAACTCACCTCTCAGGATTCTTTTGCATAATATAGTTAGTAGTATTCATTAATATTTGCTAATAAATAATGTTCTAGCCTTAATTATTATATTTTGAAATGTTTTATACGGGAATATGATGTCATAATTACTGTGAAAAAATTTTTATATCCATACGAAAAGTGAATTTATTTGGAAAATATTGTAATATTTTATGCTATTTTAACAATATTTCTATTAAAAATTGCGTTATTATTTCAATTTAATGAATACAGTAGGATAAATAAAAGGAGATGAATATAAAAATAGTAGAAGTGATTGACAACAAACAAAGAAAGTGTTATTATAATCATATAAAACATATATGAATAATATGATATAATGCTTTATAGATTATTATAATATAGTGAAATGATTTTAAAAATATATTTTATAAGGAGTGTAATGTATGAAAACAAATATATATTTTGATAATGCGGCTACAACGCCAGTAAGAAAAGAAGTATTTGATGAAATTTTACCATATTTTACGGAACATTATGGAAATGCATCTAGTGTGTATACTGTAGCAAGAGAAAGTAAAAAGGCATTAGAAAAAGCAAGGGAACAAGTAGCAAAAGCACTCAATGCAGAAACAGAAGAAATTTATTTTACAGCAGGAGGCTCAGAGAGTGATAATTTTGCATTAAAGGGTGTTGCGGAAGCAATGGAGAAAAAAGGTAAACATATTATTACCACAAAAATAGAACATCATGCAATATTGCATACTTGTGAGTATTTGCAGGAGCGAGGATTTGAGGTCACCTATTTGCCAGTAGATGAATATGGTAAAATCAGTTTAGAGGATTTGAAAAAAGCAATTAGAGAAGATACGATATTGATTTCTGTAATGTTTGCAAACAATGAGATTGGGACAATACAGCCCATAAAAGAAATAGGAGAAATAGCAAGAGAAAAGGGCATTTATTTCCATACAGACGCAGTACAGGCAGTAGGTCATGTTAAAATTGATGTCAAGGAGATGAATATTGATTTGCTTTCTTTGTCTGGGCATAAACTGTGCGCACCAAAGGGAATAGGAGCAATTTATATTAAAAAAGGTGTAAATATTAGACCATTTGTGCATGGTGGAGCGCAAGAAAAGCGAAGACGTGCAGGTACAGAAAATATTGCAGGCATTGTAGGGCTGGGTAAGGCAATTGAATTAGCAAATGCAGAGAT
>CAMXTM010000051.1 GCA_947246775.1 uncultured Clostridium sp.
GGCAAACAATATTGATAAATTTTTGCCTACTATCTTGTCAAGATGTGTTGTAGTAAAGTTACGTCCTATTGCTACAAAAACAATAGAGCAATATCTTTTAGACAAGCATTTAGTAGAAAAAGAAAAAGCTGGTGTTTTTGCAGAATATGCACAGGGTAGTATTGGCAAGGCAATTGAAATTGCAACTTCTGAAACATTTTATAGCATGAGGGAAGATATTATACAAAAATTACTTTCCATTGACAAAAAAAATTTAGCAGAAGTGCTTTCTATGGCAAAAGAATTAGAAGTATACAAACAAAATCAACAGTTTTTAGATTTGATGTATTTATGGTATAGAGATTTGCTTGTATATCTTAAGTGTAATGATGTAAATTATATTATACAAAAAGACCAATTAAAAAATATTATTGCTCATGCGAAACAGCAGAGCGAATGGAGTATTTTAAAAAAAACAAAGGCAATTTGGCAAGCAAAACAACAGTTAAATGTAAACAGCAATTTTCAACTTACAATGGAAGTGATGTTGATGAAATTGAAGGAGGACTGACATGGTAGAAATTGTAGGAATCCGTTTTAAAAAAGCAGGCAAAATGTACTATTTTGACCCTGACGGATTGGATTTAAAAAGAGATGATTATGTTATTGTAGAAACAGCACGTGGCATTGAATGTGGCACAGTTACAAAAGAAAATACCTTTGTAACAGATGACAGCATTGTGCCACCACTAAAAGCAGTACACAGAAAAGCAACAGAAGAAGATTTAGCACTAGTAGAAAAAAACAAAGTGAGAGAAAAAGAAGCATTTGACATTTGTTTAGAAAAAATCGCACAGCATGGTCTGGATATGAAGTTAATTGACGCAGAAATTACATTTGACCAAATTAAACTGATATTTTATTTCACTTCTGATGGTAGAGTAGATTTTCGTGAATTAGTAAAAGAACTTGCTGCTATCTTTAGAATGAGAATTGAATTGCGTCAAATTGGAGTAAGAGATGAAGCAAAAATGAGGAATGGTATTGGTATTTGTGGTAGACCACTTTGTTGTGCTACATTTTTAGGAGATTTTCAGCCTGTTTCCATTAAAATGGCAAAAGAGCAAAGTTTGTCCTTAAACCCTACTAAAATATCAGGTATTTGTGGCAGACTAATGTGCTGCTTAAAATATGAAGAAGATGTTTATGAGGAATTAAACAAAAAATTGCCAAATGTAGGAGATACCATTTCTACAGTAGATGGTACTGGAGAAATTCTATCTACTAATGTACTTATGCAAATGGTAAAAGCAGCCGTTAGAAAAAAAGAAAACGACCCACCAACAATTGGCTTTTACCATTTAGATGAAATTACAGTCATAAAACAAAAAAGACCCAAAAAAAACAAACTGACTGTGGAGGAAATCTATGAAGAATGAGGTAGAAATTAAACAAGAGGAAAGGATAGACGACCTTCACAGAAATGGTTATTTCCTTATCCAAAATCCTAAAATGTTTTGTTTTGGTATTGATGCGGTATTACTTAGTGGTTTTGCTCAGGTCAAAAAAGGGGAAAAGGTTATAGATTTAGGCACAGGAACAGGTGTCATTCCCATCTTATTAGAAGCAAAAACACAGGGAAAACACTTTACAGGCATAGAAATCCAAAAACAAAGTGTAGAAATGGCAAAAAGAAGTGTCAAGTTGAATGGTTTAGAAAGTAAAATTACGATTGACGAGGGAGATATTAAACAAGCAGCAGAAAGGTATGGCGCTTCTACCTTTGATGTTGTGACATCTAATCCGCCTTATATGAACAGTGGGGGCGGTTTAAAAAATGATTTTGAAGCAAAGGCAATCGCTCGTCATGAAATATTGTGCAATTTAGAAGATGTGATATACAATGCTGCTAAACTGCTCAAAACAGGTGGTCGATTTTATATGGTACACAAACCACACAGACTAGCAGATATTATTGTAACTATGAGACAATATCATTTAGAGCCAAAAAGACTGCGCTTTGTACACTCTTATGCAGACAAAGAACCTTCTCTTTTACTGATAGAGGGCAGCCGAAACGGCAAACCTATGATAAAAGTAGAGTCACCACTTGTCATTTATCAAAATAATGGAGATTATACACAAGAAATCAAAAAAATATATTATGATTAAAGGAGCAAAATAAATGTCTGGAACACTATACCTATGCGGTACACCCATAGGAAATTTAGAAGACATCAGTTATAGAGTCATTGAACTGCTAAAAACAGTAGACATGATTGCAGCAGAAGACACAAGACACACATTGCATTTATTAAATCATTTTGAAATTCACAAACCCCTGACTAGCTACCATGAACACAACAAACAGGCTAAAGGATTACAGTTGATTGAAAAATTACAGCAAGGCAGTAACATTGCACTGGTGACTGATGCAGGTATGCCTGGTATTTCTGACCCTGGAGCAGATTTAGTTAAACTTTGTTATAAAAATGATATTGTAGTAACTGTAGTACCTGGTGCATCTGCTTGTATTATTGCATTGGTGCTTTCTGGATTGGACACTCGCCGTTTTGTATTTGAGGGCTTTTTGCCTGCTGACAAAAAAGAACGTCGTATGGTATTGCAATCGCTATCAAAGGAACACCGCACAATGCTATTATATGAAGCACCACACAGACTACTACACACATTGCAAGAGCTTTCTGAAACACTTGGAGAAGATAGAATTGCAGTGACGATGCGAGAACTTACCAAAAAGTACGAACAAAGAAAAAAAGATACTCTAAAAGGTCACATCGCTTATTATACAGAATGTACGCCAAAAGGAGAATTTGTCATTGCAATAGAAGGTCTTTCTTTTGCACAGCAAAAAAAAGACGAACAACAAAACTATCAACTTATATCTATTGAACAACATATGTAACTATATTTACAGCAGTGCATACCAGAAAAAGAAGCAATGAAACAAGTTGCAAAAGATAGAGGCGTTTCCAAAAGAGAAATTTATGCCTATTACCATAAAAATAAGGAGCAATAAAAATGGAAAATGTAGAACAAAAAGTATATGAAATATTAAAAGAATTAAATGTAGATTACATAAAATATGAGCATGAACCTTTATATACCATTGAGGCTGCAAAGGATTTAGATGAAAAAATGGGCTTTGCTATCTGCAAAAACTTATTTTTGTCTTCAAGACATCAAACAGAATTTTTTTTACTGTTTATGGATAGCAGTAAAAAATTTAATACAGGTAAAGTGTCAAAACAGTTGAGTGTGCCACGCATGACTTTTGCAGGTGAAGAACCTATGTGGCAGTTTTTAAAAATTCACCCTGGCGCAGTAAGTCCTTTGGGATTACTTTTTGATACTGAAAAAAAAGTACAGTTTTTAATAGATGAAGATGTGCTTTCTATGGAAAAAGTGGCAATGCACCCTTGTGTCAATACTGCTACAGTGGCAGTTTCTACAAGTGATTTTTTAGAAAAAATATTGCCTGCTTCTGGGCATACTTATAAAGTGGTGACAGTCTAATGGAACAACTTTGGCAAGCACTCAAACACTATGCACAACAACAGCACTATCCCTTTTATATGCCTGGACACAAAGGCGGTAGATTGGGCGCTTTTTCTGAACTATTCGCTCAAGACATTACGGAAATCAGTGGTTTTGACAATTTACACCAGCCAGATGGCATGATATTGCAGTCACAACAGCGATGTGCGGCGCTGTTTGGAGCAGAAGAAAGTTTTTATTTGGTAAATGGCTCTACAAGCGGCATTTTAGCTGCAATTCTTGCAGTTTGCGGTAATGGTGATGAAATTGCTGTTGCTAGAAATTGTCATAAAAGTGTTTATAGTGCGCTTGTGCTTTCAGGCGCAAAACCCACTTATTTTATGCCAGAAACCTTAGCGAACTATGATTTTTTAGGAAGTGTTTTATTGGAGCAAGTGCAAAATGCTGTGACAGAAAATACAAAGGCTGTCATTCTGACAAGCCCTACCTATGAGGGTATTACCTCAGATATTGCTACTATTAGCGATTTTTTGCATAA
The DNA here is from genome assembly GCA_947246775.1 of uncultured Clostridium sp. Taxonomy (GTDB): domain Bacteria; phylum Bacillota; class Clostridia; order Lachnospirales; family Anaerotignaceae; genus Coprocola. Next base: position 4,037 of record CAMXTM010000051.1, read on the forward strand.
AAAGGGCATCATATTGATTGTAGACGAAGCGCATGGCAGCCATATGAAATTTCATGATTTTTTTCCAAAAACAGCACTCGAGCAGGGCGCAGATATTGTGATACAAAGTTTGCATAAAACTTTGCCTTGTCCTACTCAAACAGCGGTACTCCATGTACAGAGTGATAGAGTGGATAGAAAAAGGTTAAAACAATCCCTTTCTATGGTACAAACTTCTAGCCCATCTTATTTGTTTTTAGCGGCAATCGATTATTGCTGTGATTGGCTGCAAAAAGAGGGAAAAAAAGCCTTTGAAGATTATGTAAAAAAACTAAACTGGTTTTATGCACAAGCAAAGCAATGGAAAAACATTACTTTGCTTCAAAAAGCAGGTTTTGATAGAGATTTCTCAAAATTAGTATTACAATTAGGACAAATAGAGATGACAGGTGTACAATTAAATGATATACTAATACAAAGGTATTCTATTGAGCTAGAAATGGGAAGTTTGCACTATGCAATTGCCATGACAAGCCCCGCTGATACTGAAAAAGGATTGCGTATGCTTTCAGATGCGATTACAGAGATTGATGCACAAATAGATAGCAATGCAATCGTACAAAATACAGACTATGTCAAAAATACATTGCCCATTGTGAAGTATTCTCCTAGACAAGCATATTGGGCGCAGAAAAAAGAAAAGCTTCTTTTCAAAAGTACAGGAGAAATTTGTGGAGAATTTGTCATACCTTATCCTCCTGGTATTCCAATATTAGCACCAGGCGAATTGATTACAAAACAAAAAATACAACAGATTACCGTTTTAAAAAAAGCAAATGTTTTATTTGTCGGCTGTCATGACAGCACACTCCATACCATAGATGTCATACAATAAAAGGTGGTGAAATAATATGAAAGATTTTTTTGGTACATTAACAATCTCTGACTGGATTTTTGCAGCAGTTATTGCTTATTTTATCACACATATTCTATTGCGTATTAACGATTTTAAAAAGAGCATAAAAATAATCAAACACAGACAAATGATTTCTATGGATTATAGAGTTGTAGATGTAGAAAAACTTTTGGCAAAATGTCACGAATTGTTCCCTATTGATACCGTTTATTTTAAAGGTACTGCATTTCATAGTGGTATGCGTGTTAGAATTACAACCATACAGCAAAAGGTGTTTGAGGGAGAAATTATAGGAAAAAGCAAAATGGATTTGCTTTGCATTAAGACACAAACACAAATTATTGCGCATGACTTGGATAAAATAGAACAAATGGAGCAGCTATAAAAGAATTGACAAGTATATATTTTTTCAATTATAATAAAACAGAGTAAGTTGAATGGTCGCACTTTTGTAAAAAAGTGAGGAAAGTCCGGGCTTCACAGAGCAAGGTGCCAGTTAACGACTGGTGGAGGTGACTCTAAGGAAAGTGCAACAGAAATAAACCGCCTATTTTAAAATAGGTAAGGGTGGAAAGGTAAGGTAAGAGCTTACCGCTTTACTGGTAACAGCAAAGGCTATGTAAACCCCACTTGAAGCAAGGCGAAAGGAACAAAAAAAGAATGGCTCGTTCTGTTCCGCAAAAAAGCCGCATGATGATACTGGTGACAGTATACCAAGATAGATGACCATTCACGACAGAACCCGGCTTATAGACTTGCTCAAAGCAAAAGCTCAGCATATGCTGAGCTTTTTTATATACATTCTTGCCTTTAAGAAAGTTTAAATTTCTTGATTTCTTGTTCCATTATTTTTGCCTGTTGTGAAAGGACACTAACAGAAGCAGAACTCTCTTCTGCAGAAGCAGAATTTGTTTGTACAACAGAGGAAATTTGGTCAATTCCAATTGTAATCTGAGCAATCGCATTAGATTGTTCTGTTGTCATTTTTGAAATCTCATCAAGTTCTTTAATAATTGAATTTGCACCTTCAACAACTTCATTCATCGCTCTAGCAGCAGCATGGGCAATTTTTGTACTATCTGCAACTGCATCTATGGTCTGTACAATCAGTTGTGTTGTATTTTTAGCTGCTTCTGCACTTTTTCCTGCAAGATTTCTTACTTCATCTGCAACAACAGCAAAACCTTTTCCCGCTGTGCCTGCACGAGCTGCCTCTACTGCTGCATTTAAAGCAAGTATATTCGTTTGAAAAGCAATATCTTCAATGGTTTTAATAATCGCATTGATTTGGGAAGAAAACTCATTGATGTGCTGTATCGAATGTAGCACTTCTTGCATTTTTTGGTCACTAATCGCAATATGTTCTCCTACAGAAATAATTTGTTGATTTGCATTTTCTGTTCTTTGTGCGCTGACTTCAACATGTTGTGAAACATCACTAAGAGAAGCAGAAAGTTGTTCTACTGCGCTTGCCTGTTCTGTAGCACCTTGTGCCAATGCTAAAGCATTGTCTGACATGTGCATAGAGTTTTCTAGCACTTTACTGGAAGATACTGCAACATGTTCTAAGGTACTTCTTAAATTTGTCTTGATTTTTAAAAGAGAATCCTTAATTTTATAAAACTCACCTGCATAATCATTTTCTAAAGTAAATACAAGGTCTCCTACTGAAATTCGTGTTAATACACTTGCAATTTCATCAATATAAATAATATATTTTTTAAGCTGTTCCACTGTTTTAGAAAAGGCAACCGAAACTTCGCCTATTTCATCAGAGGAACGGGAAGTCAATTCTACATTTAAATTGCCATCTGCAATAGAATGTGCTGCATTTCTTAATGATATAAGTGGTTTTATCATTTGTTTAGAAAGAATAAATACGCAAATAGCCATAATAACTAAACTAAACATAAAAGCACCAGCAATTTCTTTTTTGACATTGTGATAGGTTGTCATAGCTTCTTTTTCTGGTAAACAAGTTAATACCATAAATCCTGTATCTCCAACTTCTGTTAACGTACCATAATATTCTGTATCATCAACATAAAAAGTATAGTCATCAAAGGTAGATGAAGAAACTGCATTTTTAATTTCTGTTGAAAAATTCGTTTCTACAAAATTTAAATTGATATAGGTGCTATCGGGGTGATAAAGAATGGTTCCCTTTGGACCGATGCAAACAAGAAAACCTGTTTCTCCAATTTCATATTCATTCATAATTTCTACAATGCGGTCAAGGCGAATATCAATTGCAGCTACACCAAGCACTTCACCAGAATTACTTTCTACAATCGGAGAGGCAATTGTTACGACTAACATACCTGTACTAATGTCAGTGTAAGGAGTTGTAATAATCGTTTCTTTATTCGTTGCTGCGGCGTACCAAGGTCTGGAAGCAATATCAAAATTAGGACCAGTCACATAGCCATCAGACATCATGAACTGCTCAGAGTCTACATCAGCGATAAAAACGGCTAGTACTGTATCGGAATCTATTTGCTGCTGTTTGTGCAACGCTTGTAACAAATGACCAAAAGAAGGTATATCAGCAAACGCAACATTAGGCAATGCTTCTAAACACCCTTCTTCTATACAATAGTCTGAAGCAATGGTTTTTACTTTTGAAACATTTTGAGAAAAGAACTCATTGACTTGATTAGAAACTGCAATACCATCAGAGGAGAGCTGGTCTATAATCAGTTGATGTGTTGAATTTCCTACGGAGCTAATGATAAACATACCAGTTAATAGAAACACAATTAAGTTTGGTAGTAATATCCCTCCAAGCATTTTGGTACGTAAACTAACGAATTTTCTCATAACATACAACCCTTTCAATTTTCTCATTTGATTTGATAGAATATAAACAAATTATACCAAAAAACAATAATTTTTTCAATACAAACATGTCAAACTATATAAAAATATATCATAAAAATACTTGATATTGCATAAAATACCCAATTCGTATTCCTTATTACAATCGTAAGAAAATATTAAGAAATCCCATCACAAAAAGATGCTATAATTACTATAAAAGTATTTTAAAAAAGGGAGTGTGTTTTTTATGAAAAAGAAATTTTTTGCAGCATTTACTTTATGTATGGGGATAATGACGACAAGTGCCTTTGCTATGGAAAAAACAGATGTAGATTTGTTTTACTGCGGCAGAGATACCAAATTAGACAACCCTATTTATATGGAAAACAACGACTACTTTGTACCTATGCGGGAATGTGCGGAGCAAATCGGTTGTACAGTAGACTATGTTCCCAACAAAGGTATTACCATTCAATGTCCAAATGGCAGAGTAATCGAGTATGACTTTCATTCTCCTGTTTTAAGTGTAGTAATAAATAATCTTCCTGCTATGGGCGGCAAAATTGTCAATATCAATGGTATATCTTATATGAATGTCGAAGATTTTTATAATCATTTAGGCTATGAAATCAGTATGATACAGGACTATGGTGTAAATGGAATCCGAGTGGGCAGCCGAATTAAAAATATAGGTATTTCGGAAAATGATTTTCAGTGGCTCAATGTTGTACAAAAAAATCAAAACAGTGCCTTTTCTCCTATTAGTGTAAAACTATCGCTTGCCCTGCTTGCAAATGGCACAACAGGACAAACACAAACAGAACTATTAAAAGTGCTTGGTTTTTCATTATCAAACAAAGCACTAGAAGAAGTTAACAATTTTATTACAGATGCATTGCGCTGGACAGTGACAGAAACAAACGGCGATTACATAGCAAAACAAAATCAAGGACGGATACAGTTTGCAAACAGTTTATGGTACAACAGCGGCAACCAAAAAACAGATACTATTTTTAGTGAAAACTTCCAAAATATTGCAAAAAATGTCTTCCATGCTACAGCAAACAACGTTACAACTGCTTCCGCAGCAGACATCATTAACCAATGGATAGCAAAAGAAACAGAAGGCATGATAACAAAAATCATAGACAATGCAGATTTTGAAACCGCTTTTATCAACACCACTTATTTTAAATGTAGCTGGCGTGATGCCTTTGACAAAAGCAACACTAAAAAAGATATTTTTTACAACATAGACAACACGCAATCTAGCATTGACTTTATGAATGATAAAAAATATGCTGGTTATGCTGAAACAGATGGCTGGCAGATGTTATCCCTGCCCTACAGTGACCATCTCTATAAAATGTATTTGTTTTTGCCAGAGCAGGGCAACACGCAAAACTTAGACTATCAAACCATAAATAAACTCTTGCTATTTCAAGAACCTAACACAAAAGTCAACATTACTATGCCTAAATTTACCATAGAAAGTCAATATGATTTAAAACCGTTGCTGGAAAATATGGGTATTTCTACTATGTTCCAAAACAATAACGATTTTAACGCTATGTACGCCAATGGCAAGGGACATTGCATAACAGATGCACTACAAAAAACAAAAATTGTTGTAGACGAACAAGGCACAGTTGCCGCAAGTGCTACAGCTTTAGAGTATCGTGACGCTAATTTTTCGGAATTACCTGTATTCCAAGCTAACAGACCCTTTACTTACATGATTACAAGGCGCAGCGGCGATGAAGAAGTGCTTTTTGTTGGACAGTATGTGACAGGAAAAGAATAACAAGGAAGTGACTTATGATGAAAAAGAAATTTTTTGCAGCGTTTGCCTTGTGTATGGGGCTTATGACGACAAGTGCCTTTGCTATGGAAAAAGTAGATGTAGATTTGTTTTACTGTGGTAGAGATACCAAGCTGGACAACCCTATTTACATGGAAAACACGGATTACTTTATACCACTAAGGGAATGTGCAGAACAAATCGGTTGTACCGTGCAATATGTTCCAAACAGCAAAATTGTAATCACTTCTGTTGACAGAGTACTAGAATATCACTTAGCTGACAACAGCATTTTTGTTAATGGTATAAAAACTAGCAGTAAAAGCGAAATCAAAAATATCAATGGAATGTCTTATATCAATGCAAAAGAATTTTACGAAATGATAATCGGAAATTTTTTTGTACAACAAAATCAAAATGGCAAAACGACCTTATGGGCATCGGAAACTCCTATGAAAGACTATCAAAAAAATGATTTTAGCAATAGCCTTTCTTTACTCCATGCTGCACAAAAAAATCAAAATGCTGCGCTTTCGCCTATTAGTGTAAAACTGTCCCTTGCTATGGTGGCAAATGGCACAACAGGACAGACACAACAAGAAATATTAGAAGTATTAGGCTACAACTCCCTAGAAGAATTAAACAATTTTGTTTCTAAGGAAGCGCTCCAGTGGACAGTAGAAG
>CAMXTM010000052.1 GCA_947246775.1 uncultured Clostridium sp.
TCTATATTGTTTTGTATTCAGTGCGCCATTCGATTCGACACGTTGATGTATTTTTTTATTATAATACGGATTGAAAAGAAATGCAATAAAAGGCGAATGAGCTTAATAAAAATAAAAGGTATTTTCTGTAAAATAGATATTTTATATTCTATAAAAAGTTCTTTTTTTTCACTGTATTTATGTATATAATGGTAAAGTAATAAATTGATAATTAAAATAAAAAAGAGAGGAAAATGTATTATGTTTCACACAATAAAATGGTATTTCAAATTTGTTTTTTGTCTTATTTGGAAATCAATTGATGCTAAAAAAGCAGAAAAAATATTAAAACAAAAAGGGGAAAAGGTCTATGATGAGTATGTTTATGACATTGTTTCTCGTTGGGCAATGGCAAGAGTAAAAGACAGTGGCGCACAAATTACTGTTTATGGTAAAGAAAATATTCCCAAAGACAAAACCGTTCTTTTTGTCAGCAACCATCAAAGCGACTTTGATATTGCTATATTTTTAGCAATGCTTCCAGAAAAAAAAGAGGGTTTTGTAGCAAAAGTAGAATTAGAAAAAATCCCCTTTTTAAGTGCATGGATGAAAAAAATTCATTGTGTCTTTTTAGACCGAAATGATATGAAACAATCTGCAAAAACAATATTAGAGGGAATACGCCTTTTAAAAAGTGGTCATTCTATGGTTGTTTTTCCAGAGGGTACAAGAAGCAAAGGAGAACAAATAGGTGAATTTAAAGCAGGAAGTTTTAAACTTGCTACAAAATCAAAAGTACCTATTGTACCAGTTACAATAGATGGTTCTTACAAAATAATGGAGGGAAACCATTATCATATTCGTCCAGCAAAAGTGAACGTTTATGTACATGAACCTATAGAAACAGCATCTATATCAAAACAGGAAGAAAGCAAATTACCAGAATTAGTTAAAAAAATCATAAGTGAGGGTAAAGGGAGAACACAGCAATGAGGCAATTTTTTATAAAAATAATGTTTATTTGTTTATTAATCAGTGGGTTAGCAAGTTGTAATACAACAGAACAAGGTACTTTTTCAAAAACACAAGAAAAAACAGAAACTTATCGATTATCTGCTTTTTCCATGCCACTACAAACGGAATATATTTATGACTATTTAGGTATGAAATTTCAATTAGGAGAAGAAGTAAACAGAGCAATTGAAGAAGGAAAATTATTTATGTATTTAGATGCAGGATATGAACAAAGTACACAAGAATTAGCATATGCTCGCCAAGCAATATTATATGTGCCAAAAGAAGATAGAGAAAAAGACTGGGAAAATGACACAGAAAAAGTAAAACAATGGAGAGAACAAGCACAAAAGTTAGGATACATTGGAGCATACAAAAGGGATATTTTAGAAGAAACAGATATTACAATATTAACAGGCTGCACAGAAAATAAAAATATAGGTGAAACACCTGATGGAACATGGCAATACTATATTAGCAGCAATAATATTTCAGAAGTACAACCTGCTGTAGAAAGATTTAGAAAAACACTTGTTACAATATACGAAATGACACCTTTTGTAGAAGGTGTTAGTACAAAAGAAATTTTTTCAAGTTATGATTTAACATTAGTAAATATATTTACTACTTGGGCAAGTCCTTGTTTACAAGAAATAAAAGAATTAGAACAAGTATATCAGCAGCAAGCAACATCAGAACACCCTATCAATATTATTGGCATTGTATATGATGCTTCACAAAATGATAATCGGGAAGTAATTGAGCTTGCAAAAATGATACAAACAGAATTTAATATCACATATGATTTTATATTACCTGATAATATACTCATGGAGGGGAGACTTAAAGGTGTAACAGCTTTTCCTGAAACTTTTTTTGTAGATAGAGAGGGTAACATGGTAGGCAATTATTATTTGGGAGCAAGACCAAAAGAAGATTGGCTTGAAGTAATAGAACAAGAATTAGAGGCTTTAAAAGGAGAAAATAACAGTGCAGAAAAAACGAATACAGAAATCGAAACAGAACCAATATCAGATACAGAATCATCAACTGACTAAAATGCAAATAGGAATATCTTTTGTTGTCATAGGTACAATATGGCTTTTATATAGCATTTTTTATACAAAATAAAAATAAAGCTCAAAGAATAATACAAAAACATTATTCTTTGAGCTTTTTCATTGTTGTGTCTTATTATAGTCCATTTACCATTCTTGTTAAACTGGATTTTTTTCTAGCTGCTGCATTTTTATGATAAACACCTTTTGAATATGCTCTATCAATAGCAGATACAGCACCTTTTAATGTTGCTGTTGCTTCTTCTTTATTTCCCGCATTTACAGCTACCAATACTTTTTTGATTGCTGTTTTTGTTTGAGACTTAATCATTTTATTTCTTAATGTCTTTTTGGTGATGACTTTAATTCTTTTTTTTGCAGATTTAATATTTGCCAATTTCTGTTCCTCCTATTTTTTAATATTTTTTTCAATTTAGATATTTGGGGAATATCACTCTTATACTTCTATTAACCGCAAAAGCAATTTTTTATGCTCCGACACATCTGCGATTAATTCAACATAATCTATTTTAACCGAAAGCAATCCATAAGTCAATGTATATATTTAAAATTCAAGGTAAAAATAATGGCAAAAGAATGCTATTCAGGAGGCAATATTTATGAAAGATGAAAAAGAAAAAAATATACAGTGGAATTTTAGCCCTAGAACAGATTTAGCAATTGAAGCAAGAGAAATGGCTCAACAAGAAAAAAAAAGTTCTGACGAAATAGATGGTGTAAAAGTAGAAACAAAACAAACAGATATTTATCAAATTACTCATGTACAAATTTTAAATGAAACAGGCAGTCAAACAATGGGCAAGCCTATAGGAAATTATATTACTATAGAATCAGAATTATTAAAGGAAAATGACATTACAAGTCATGAAGAAATGATGAAAATCGTTGCACAACATATCAATTCTTTAACAAAACTAGAAGCAAAATCAACTATTTTAGTAGTAGGTTTAGGAAATTGGAATATCACTCCAGACGCACTTGGTCCTAAAGTAATTGATAAAATACTGGTAACACGCCATTTAGAAAACGTGTTACCAGAAGAAATAGAAAAGTCAGTCAGAAGTGTTGCTGCAATTAGTCCAGGCGTCATGGGTATTACTGGAATAGAAACAGGTGAAATTATAAAAGGTGTTGTTGAAAAATTACAGCCTAATTTAGTTATTGCTATAGATGCTTTAGCTGCTCGTAAATTCAGCAGAATCAATAGTACAATACAAATGTCTGACACTGGTGTCGCACCTGGTGCTGGTGTAGGCAACAAAAGAATGACACTAAACAAACAAACACTTGGTGTCCCTGTTTTAGCTTTAGGTGTACCTACTGTAGTTGATGCTGCAACACTCATCAATGATACCATGGATAGAATGCTAGAAGAAATGATTTCACAAACAAATCAAGGCACCGCTTTCTATGAAATGCTTCATTCTATGGATACGGAAGAAAAATACAGACTAATTGTAGAAATTTTAACCCCCTATGTAGGCAATATGTTTGTTACGCCAAAAGAAGTCGATGCTGTAGTAGACCGTCTTGCCAATATTATAGCAAATGCTATAAACATTGCACTACATCCTGGTATCACTATGGAAGATATTAACAGATTTACTTATTAAATTCTATGTTTTTAGTATGTTAATTTTTTTGCATACTAAAACTTACATAAACATTTTTAGCATCTATTTATTATTAGCATTCATATTTTTTATCAATTGTAATATAAGCTGTGCCTGTTCGTCTGTTAATGTACGAATGGATTCTAAAAGTTCCCTTTCAAAATCACTAGGATAATAAACTCCTGAATCCCTATTTAAAAATTCTGTTATCGTAATTCCCAGAGGCTCTAAAAGTTTTTCAAGTACATACAGACTTGGTTGACTAATATCCTTTTCTATGTTGTGAATATGATTTTCTGATATACCAGAAATCTTTGATAGTTTATAAACGCTCATACTTTTTTGTTTTCGTATTTTTTGAAATTCTATTGATATATTCATGGTTTGCATAGTTTGCATACACCCCCATAAATATTATGCTATATATTACAGCAAATTATAATCCATTTATACTTCTGTAAATAGCATAATTATTATTGTATTATTCACACAAAAATAGTATAATAAAATAAATCATTTGAAAATCGCTTAAAAATAAATATTACATCATAAAGTTATAATCACTTATTTTTTAAAATTTTATATATCTACATCATTTTAAAGGAGTAACCACTTATAACAAAAAATAAAAAAGGGGGATTATTTTGGAATTTAAAGATAGATTAAAAAAATTAAGAAAAGAAAAGGGATTTTCACAAAAAGAACTTGCTTCATTACTCCACTATAGTTATACTGCTATTGCTAATTATGAAAGCGGAAGAAATCAGCCTAAAATAAATGATTTAATTCGTTTAGCAAATATTCTTGATGTTTCTGTAGATTATTTACTTGGTATTTCTGATGTAAACCACTATATGATGCAGAATAGTATACTACAGCAAAATGTTGCTAAAAAAGCTCACGAAAAAAATATAAAATTTACATTAATGGACAGTTTAATTATTTATTTTTTATATAATACACTTAAAACTTCTACAACTGAAACAAATATTGACTCAAAACGAATTTCTCAACTAATGCAAGATATTGAACAAGATTGTGGAACTCAATTTATGGATAGATTTGTTTTTTTTATAAAAAATATGGATTTTAGAAACATTGTATTAACCCAAATGCAAAAAGAATTAAATAAAACATCATAATGATAAGTAAAAGCCTTGAGATGCATTATCCTCAAGGCTAAAATTATATTATCAATTTTTAAAACTATGTATTGGTGCTGGTATTCTCCCTCCCCTTTTTATAAATCTTTCACAACTATAAGTGTTGACAGGCATAATTGGTGCATAGCCTAAAAGTCCTCCAAATTCTACCATATCTCCTACTTTTTTTCCTATTACAGGTATCAATCTTACCGCTGTTGTTTTATTATTTATCATACCAATTGCTGCTTCATCTGCAATAATGCCAGAAATACTTGTTGCAGAAGTATCGCCTGGTATCGCAATCATATCCAATCCAACAGAACAAACACAAGTCATAGCTTCCAATTTTTCTAATGTTAAAGCGCCCTTTTCTGCGGCAACTATCATGCCATGGTCTTCACTTACAGGTATAAATGCACCACTCAATCCACCTACATAAGATGATGCCATTACTCCACCTTTTTTTACATTATCATTCAATATAGCAAGTGCTGCTGTTGTACCTGGCGCTCCTGCTTCCTCCAAGCCCATTTCTTGAAAAATTTCTGCAATGCTATCTCCAATCAATGGTGTTGGTGCTAGTGACAAATCTATAATGCCAAAAGGAACATTTAGTCTTTTTGATGCTTCTTGTGCAATTAGTTGTCCTACTCTTGTGATTTTAAATGCTGTTCTTTTTACTGTTTCACAAAGTGTTTCAAAATCAGCTTCTCTCACTTCCTCCAAAGCTCTTTTTACTACACCAGGTCCACTAACTCCCACATTGATGACACAATCTTTTTCTCCTACACCATGAAAAGCTCCTGCCATAAAAGGATTATCCTCTACTGCATTACAAAATACAACCAATTTTGCACAACCCAAGCAGTCCTGTTCTTTTGTCAGTTCTGCTGTTTGTAATATAATTTCTCCCATTTTTTTTACAGCATCCATATTTAACCCATTGCGAGATGTTCCAATATTTATAGAAGAACAAACAACATCTGTCTCTTTTAATGCCTGTGGTATAGAGTTAATCAATATTTCATCTGATTTTGTACAACCTTTTTGTACTAATGCAGAAAATCCTCCTATAAAATTTACACCAACTGCTTTTGCTGCTCTATCCAAAGTATGTGCTACACTTACATAAGAATCTGTTTGACAACCTGCTGCTGCAATCGCTATAGGTGTTACAGAAATTCTTTTATGTACTACAGGAACACCAAATTGTTTTGCCAAGTCATCTCCTACTTTTACTAAGTCTTTTGCACAAGTAGTAATTTTCTGATATACCTTTTCATTAAATTTATTAATATCAGAATCAGCACAATCCATAAGATTTATGCCCATAGTAATCGTTCTAACATCTAAATTAGAATCTTCTATCATTTTATTCGTTTCTAAAACTTCACTTCTTGTAATCACAAAAAGCCCCCTCCTTAAACACGATGCATACAATTAAAAATATCTTCATGTTGTATTTTTATTACAACATTCATATTATTTCCCAATTCTGTCAATTCATCTGCTAAAACAGTAAATTCTTTTTTTATAGCAGACAAATCTACAATCATCATCATATTCAAATAACCACCTACAATTGTTTGAGAAATATCTAAGATATTAATATTATTACGTGACAAATGTGTACAAACACTTCCTATAATACCAACATGGTCTTTTCCTAATACTGTGATTATACCTCTCATGTACATTTCCTCCTTTATTTTTTCACAACACACATTTTACAAACTAATTGTATACATAAAATATCTTTTTTGCAATAGGAATTTTTTTGGGGTGTTATAAAAACGCCCCAAATATACTAATTTATAATTCTTTGTACTTGCGCTCCATCAAAATAATGTTCTAATATCTGTTTATAGCCAAATCCTTGCTCTGCCATACCCATAGAACCATATTGGCTCATGCCAGCACCGTGACCATTACCACCACCATATATTGTTATACTCTCTATTTCATTTTCTGGTGTTTTTTGCTCCTCTATTGCAATAAAAGCACTTGGCAATATACTATAATTTATTTTTTCGCTGCCATCTTTTAACTGCAATACAACATCTGTTTCTCCTGCTTTGACTGGTCTCAATACATTTCTTATAGCATACTCTGTCTTTACTCTAGCACTACCCTTTTCTCCTGTTACAGTCAAAAACATAGCATTTCCACCCTCGCCTCTTTGCGAAACAGCAATATTTTGTATTGTTCCCAAATCTAAAGGCTCTGCAACTTTCCATGTGCCATCTTGCTGCAACACCTCTACCAAATTATGGTTTGACTGATATACTTCTTGTATTCTTCTATTTAGGTCATTTATTACTTCTCTTGGCAATGTTGTTTTCCACCGAAACCATGGTGACGCACTATCATAACTTTCCATTACCCAATTTTTAAAAAATGCTTCTGCATTTTGTTCATTTGTTAAATCACTTAGTGGACGTGACAAGCCTTGTGGCTTACTTATCAAATATCCTCTATTTTCAGAGGGAAATACTTTACCATTGTCTTCTGCCCAAACTTCTCCTGAATTTGCTGTAACTCCTGCTGATGTAGAATAAAAATTAGCATTTACTACTTTATCACCATATGTTACACCCATACCCTCCGTTTCTTCTACTGCTCTATTTGAAATTTCTTGTGTTTGACTACCATTATACACTTGGCTATTTGTAGAATCATCTACATGAGCGCCATAGTCACTATACCGATTAGCAAAAAATTGATTATACGCATAACTTCTTGCGGAAACTGCTTGCAGTTTTAGTGGCTCTAATCCAAAGCTAACTGGCATTTCATATGGTACAACTCCTTTTAAATAGGTTTCCAATGGTAATTCATTTACAATAGTAAAACCATTTGCTGTTTTTTCTAGCTCTAAACTTCCTCTATACTGTGGAAAAACACCATTTCTTGTTATATTCTTTAATGTAAATTGTCCATCATCTTCTGTAGTGACATATACCCTACCATTTTCAAAAAGTCCTAAATCATTTTCTGGCGTCAATGTTACTTCTTCTCCTGCCTGAAATGTTTTTACAACATCGCCGCCTTTTAACATAAATGGTCTATCTGCTGTCAATATTACATTTGCCTGATTATATCCATTATAGCCTGTATCACTCAAAAGCACTCTAATATTATTTGGTGTAGCTTCTCGTCTAATGACTGCCGCTGCTACTTTTCCATCTTTATAATAGTAATCAGCTATATCTGTACCACTAATCAAACGTGTTACAGGTCGCCTTGTTACAGTTCCATCTATTTCTTCATATATCTTTGCATTATCTGCCCATTCTAAAACGCCATGATTTTGCAATTCTATACTATTATTCGTTGCCTTTTTAATGACATCTCTTCCACCATTTTCTAATGGTGTAATAGAAATAACAGTATCTCCCTCTATTTGTATATCTGCTATACCACTTTCTGGTAAATTTTCTACATCTGCATATTCATATACTTTTACACCATCTCCTGTATCAATCTCTATGCCATTGTTTGTTGTACTAAAATAAGCGTTCTCTATTACAGGCATTTCTTCTAATATTTCTTCTATCGCAATAATTTCTCTATCTTTTTCTAATATTCTTACTTTTTTATTTTCTAATGGTTTTAAATTACGCCCTATTGCCGTAAACAATCCATCTTCCATCAAAAGTATTGTACCATTATCCGCTGTATCCAACAAAACTTGTTCTCTTGGTTTAATGCCATAAGAATATAAACTATCTTCTGCTCTCCTCCCTTGTAACGCTTCTTTAAAAAGTTCTAACCACAAACTATATGCTACCGCTTTATTTTTATTTTCATCATTAATTGTAATTCTCGTTTCATTATCTGGATTTAATCTATTAATTAAAGATTGTGTTTGTTCTAATGTTACATTTTCTTCTGGCAAAAAATTTTCTCCATCTCCTGAAAGATATCCCTCTATCACCGCTGTATTGATATATGGATAATACCAATCTTCTACACTTACATCATTAAAATGTATATTATTTTTCATTTGAGCAATTTCTACAGGAGTATAAAATGCTAATGCAATCATTTTTGCCATTTCTCCCCTTGTTACAGGAACATCATCACCAAATCTTCCTACGCTTGCATTTTCTATTTGCAGCAATGTCCCCGTTTTTGGCGACTGCATAGGTTGCTCCCTTGATTGTACATTTTCCTTTTTACAGCCCCCCAGCAAAAGCATCGCAATACAGAATAAAAGAGTTGTTTTTTTCATTATATTTATTCTCCTTCCTCTTTTGAAAAGACTTGTACCATTTTTTATCATTTTATTCTAAAAGAGTAAATTTATTCCTAAATATAAAAAAAGACCTCTTTGAAAAGGTCTTTATACTATTTATATTTAGTATTTTCTATATATTAAATGTTAATTTATATATTATATATAGAATAATATATGTTTTGTATTATTCATTTTTTGAAATCAATCATATAAAATAAATATGAGGTGATTATATGGATAAATATGATAGTAGATATATTCAGATTGGATTAAAAGTTGCATATTATCGTAAAAAGAATGGTTTTACACAAGAACAACTGGCTGAAAAAATAGATTTAAGTGTTGGTTATTTATCTCAAGTTGAAACACCAAGTGTCGCACAACCAATATCATTAAAAACATTATTTACTATTGCTGATACTTTTAACATTCCACCAGCTAAATTTTTAGAATTTGATGATGAATAATATTGTTCTTTGTAATAAAAAAATACCCTACTATACTAAAAAACATAATAGAGTAAAAAAATCTTCATATCATATAAATTAGGAGGTTTATTATTTGAGTAACGTTGATTATAAAATTAAAAATATATCTTTTAAAATTCGCAAGATTCGAGAATTAAAAGGACTAACTCGTGAAGTCTTTTGCAAAGAACTAAACGAAAATATAGAGTATTGGGGATTAATTGAACGTGGTGAGCAAGCAATCAGCCTCTCTAAACTCATACAAGTTTGTGAAACCTATAACATTCCTATAGAAGATGTTATTAACTTAGATTTTCAAGATTCTTCTGATACTACTAAACTAAAATCAGATATTAACCAATTAATTTCTTCCTGTAATGTTCATCAATTAGAAATTATAAAAAAATTTATATCAGAAATTGCCATAACAATATAACTGCTCATATTAAGCAGTTTTTTAATTTTATATTTTATTAAAAATTTTTTTAAATAATAAAAAAAATACAGACTATCAAAAAACTTATTTTAGCCATTAAAAAGCAAGGGGTATGGGGACTGCAAGTCCCCATTTTAATCCGCAAGGTGGGCTTTGCCCACCTGAGGAAAACAGCGAGTTTCAAGGCTTTTAAGCCGATGGAACGAGCTGTTTATTCCTCTGTTTAAGCAAGTCGAAAACCTGTTTTCGACTTAGC
>CAMXTM010000053.1 GCA_947246775.1 uncultured Clostridium sp.
CCCCATTTGAATGACGTTCTACTAACAGCTAAGTCTTCCAAGCCTGGTTTTAAGTAATTGCTAATCATTTCATTTTGTCTTGTGTTTGGCTGTAAAAAGTCTGTGTTTTCTTCCATATATTTTATAATTCTATCTTGATATTTGGAAAGACGGAAAAAATAACTTTCTTCTTTTACTTTTTCTACTTCACGCCCGCAGTCTGGACACTTTCCGTCTACAAGCTGGTGTTCTGTAAAAAAGGACTCACAAGGGGTACAGTACCAACCTTCATAGGTACTTTTATAAATGTCACCTTGGTCATACAATTTTTTAAATATTTTTTGTACTGTCTTAACGTGGTAGTCATCAGTAGTTCTGATAAATTTATCATAAGAAATATTTAATGTTTTCCAAAGTTCCTTAATACCTACCACTACATTATCAATATATTCTTTTGGTGTGACACCTTGTCCTTTTGCGATTCTTTCCAATTTCTGACCATGCTCATCTGTTCCTGTCAAAAACATAACATCATAGCCACGCAACCTTTTGTATCTTGCCATAGTATCCGTTGCGACAGTACAATAAGAATGACCAATATGCAGCTTGTCGCTAGGGTAGTAAATTGGCGTTGTAATATAAAATTTTTCCAAAAAAAATCCCTCCTAAATCTTTACCATTGCAAATTTCGCATTATATGGTAGTATTATATCCGTTTTGGGAAAAAAAAGCAAATTCTACTTCCTTTTTTACAAAAAAATTTTATTTTGATTATTTTTACAATTGATACAACTAAAAAAATATCATATAATTTTTAATGATATAAAAATAATATAGAAAAGAGATTGTATATGCCAAAACCACGTACCAAAACAGGTGAAAAGAATTTAATCGGTTTTCATCTAAAAATGCTCAGACAAAAATACCATTTATCTCAAAGAGACCTTGCTGACAAATTACAGCTTGCTGGTCTTGATGTAGACAAAAACGTTATCACTCGTATCGAAACAAATAAAAGATATGTAACAGACATAGAACTAAAAGCAATTTGTGAACTATTTCATGTAACATATGATTATTTGATTGATGGAAAAGACAAATAACCTCTTTTTTTATTATATTACAAGTAATTATCCCAAAATAGTCTATATATAGTTGTAAAAATTTTTTTTTCTATTTATACTTAATATTGAGTAAAGTATAAGTATAGATATAGAGGGATTTTATGGATACAAAAACGGCTGTCAAAAATAGAATATTAGAATTATGCAACGAACGAAATATCACGCTCAATTATTTAGCACATTTAGCTGCTGTACCACCGTCAACTATCAAAAACATTATGTATGATACTAGTAAAAATCCTGGTATTGTTACTATAAAAATGTTGTGCGATGGCTTTAATATATCGCTTTTTGACTTCTTTAATACGGAAACATTTAAAACTTTGGAACAGGAAATACTATAATATAGTATTTCTTTTTTATTAAGGTGACGAATTATGGAATATAAAAATTATACTTTCCAAATTACATTACAAGATTATTTGGATAAAGTTGGCATAAAGAGAGGTACGCTTGCAAAAAAAGTACAAAGCACATTTCAAATTATTGACAATTATTGCAAAAATAAAGTAGAAAGATTAGATAGCTATTTACTTTTAAAAATTTGTGTAGAATTGCAATGTGATATTAGTGATATCCTAAAAATAGAATATCACCAATAAAAAAGAATGATTTATATAAGTATTTTTAACTATCAAACACAAGAAAAGCTTGTGTTTGTATTAAAGTTTTTGTCAAACTTTTTTCAAAAAGTTTGTAGAGTTTGAGACGGAGTCTCAAGGTCTTCCTCTGTTAGAGAGCGAAAGCTCTCTTTTTTTGTTGAGAAAAAGCATAAAAAAGTTGATGTAGCTTTCGTATTTTGACAAAAAAATCAGTTCTAATTTTGTATAATGGGCATATAGAAAATGGGGAAAATACAATAATAAAAAGAAGGTGTGTTATGGAAAAAACAGAAATGATACCAGAACGCTCTGGATTTGGTAAAATGCTTCCTCCAAAATTGCCTTTTAACAAAATAAAATTACAAATACCGAGAAAATGGGCTTTGATAAAAGAATCGATTCTTTTGGGCATTGGCTTTTTGTGGGGAAACACAACTGTATTTCAAATACTAAATCCGATGGGCATTGCATATATTTCTGCCTTTTTAATGCAAGGACAACGATTTTATCGCATAGCAGCAGCAGTTGGCACAGGTATACTGTGTAGCAGTTTTGATAATAAACAAAAATACATACTTTGCGTTATTTTCTGTTTGGCTTTCCACTGGGGGGCTAACAGTAAAATAAAATACCCATCTACCCTCTTAAAGGCTTCGTTTGGCGGAGGAGCAACAATATTAGGCGGTTTGCTTTTTTCCGCTATACGAGGCGGTTCTTATTTTTATGGTGGGATTGCAGCGATAGAGGGAATAGCAGTATTTTTATTGACCTATGTTGTAGAAAAAGGCGTTGTACTTTTGCAAAAGGGACTCAAAAGGCATATTATGACAAGTGAGGAAGTCATGAGTCTTGCACTACTTTTGGGTGGAGCAGTAGCAGGTTCTGCCGATATGACAATTCCAATCGTAAACATTCCGATTATGGCGATTTTATCTTCAGCGATTATATTGATTGGAGCGTATAGAGGTGGAGCAGGCATAGGAACAGCAGCAGGCGTTTTATTTGGTTTTTTACTGATTGTATGTGGTAAAATTGAAATGGAAATTTTTTGCGCCTTGAGTTTAGGCGGACTTCTCTGTGGGGCAATGAAAGAGCTAGGAAAAATTGCATCTGTTATTAGTTTTTTTATTGCAGTAGTTGTCGTACTGTTTTATTGTAATCAATCCCTATTAGATACTCCTTTTTTGGAGGGACTTCTAATAGGTAGTATTATTTTTTTACTTGTACCAAAAAGAGCCTTTGATTTTATCAATACCTATGGTGTACATGAAAAAGAATTTCAAGAAGACACTTATTTTTTAAAAATGAAAGAATTAACAGAAGAAAGACTTTCTCAATTTGCCGCTGCTTTTCGGAGCTTGGGAAAAACTTTTTTACCAGAATTGGATAAAAAAACGATTGGAAAAAATGATGTTTCTTTTTTAATAGATAATATAGCGGATAAGGCTTGTCGTAATTGTGGACTAGCTATCTACTGTTGGGATACAGAGTTATATTCTACTTATCAGACCACATTTTCAGCACTGTCTATCTGTGAAAAAAAGGGGAGAGTAGAAGTAGAGCAACTGCCCGAAACATTCCGTAAAAATTGCGTGAGAAGTGATATTTTTGTAGAAGTAGTCAATCGTTGCTATGAGATATTTGAAACCCAAAGTATATGGCGCAATAAATTAGCAGAGTGTAGGGAATTGGTGAGCCAGCAACTTTTTGCTGTAGGTAGTATTATAGAAAACCTTTCAGGGCAATTAGATGTTAGAGGTATTTTTTTAGAGAGTATTGAAAAAGAATTAAAAATAAAACTAGATAAAGCAGGCATTTCTGTTGATGATATTTCTGTGATGGAAGATAGGATACAACATGGTACAGAAGTGATTATTACGATGAAATCCTGCAATGGTAATAATGTTTGTCGGGAAAAAATTATACCTGTTGTAAGTAAAGCACTTCATAAACCGATGAAAAAAGCAGGAGGAAAATATGCTTGTTATGCGGGAGCAGGAGGAAAATGTACTTTGCGACTAATAGAAGAAAATAAATATAGACTAACTGTAGCAACAGCAGCTTGTCCAAAAGAAGAAGGCGGTATTTCTGGAGATAGCGCTAGTTTTCTGGAGACAGCAAGTGGTATTTCTGTCATTGCGCTTTCTGATGGTATGGGAAGTGGCATTGTTGCAAGAGAAGAAAGTAAATCTGCAATAGAACTTTTAGAACAATTTATCGAGGCTGGTTTTGAGAAGGAATTAGCAATTAACATGATTAACTCTGTATTGCTTTTGCGGTCAGCAGAAGAAAAATTTGCTACATTAGATATTTGTACTGTCAATTTGTATACAGCAAAAGCAGAATTTATGAAAATGGGCGCAGCCGCAGCTTATATTTTGAGAGATGGCAAAATTATTGCGATACGCTCGGAAACCTTGCCAGTTGGCATATTGCAGCACGTCACAATGGAAAAAAATGATATGATATTAAAACATAATGATATTGTGATATTGATGACAGATGGCATTATGGAAGCAGTCGGAGAAGACCAAGAAGATGTAGCTTGGCTGAGTTCCCTTTTTGAAACATTTTATAGCTGTAATCCACAAGATGTCGCTGATTATATCTTGCAGCAGGCGCAAAAAAAGGCAGAACAAGGAAAAAAAGATGATATGACAGTAATAGCAGGACGATTCTGGGAAATATAATATTTTAGCACAAAACGATTGTTGTATGGTTTTGTGCTTTTTTGTTATAATTAGGTAATAAATGATAAACACATGAAAGGAATAAAAGTATGTTTACAGAAAATGCAATCATAAGATTAAATCAAATTGATTGGGATAAGATTGGACAAAATGGTCATAGAGATGATATTGAATTAGGAATTGACTTTCTGAAAAGAATGGCAAAATTTTGTAAAAAAAATAATGTCAAGCCTATGCTTCCTTTTTTGATTGATATTCCTGCTCTTTTAGGAAAAGATACGATAAATAGTACATTATTAGAACAGTGCAATGATAGCGTAAAAAAGATAATTAAAAATCCGTCTTTTGCTACTTCCATTGTAAATTATTATTTGCGAGCGTGTGTATTGGCAGATGAACAAGAAAAGTATATTGATTGTATTGATATATATGAACCAATTATTGTATTGTTTGAAAAAGGTGGATATTTTTTTTATAGAGAAAGGGGCATGAGCTTTATGAATTCTGGGCTGATACCTTTGTCAAATTGGCTTGAAAAATTTAGTAGTAAATAAAAAACTCACAAAAATATAGAACTCTCTCTTTTTTAGTATCTATATTGACATAGTCAATCTATTATAGTAACATAACTATAGTGACGTCATGTGTTGTAAATAGAAAAGGAGGATTACTATGTTAAAAAGAAAGTTATTTATATTTTTATCTTTGGGAATATCTATTATGTTTTGTTTGCAGGCAATTGCAAATTCTGAAGAATACCAAGAAGAACAATGGAGAAAACAAGGTATTGACTTCCATCGCATAGAAAGTGAAGAATCTACAGAAATTGTAGATAACTACCAGTATACAGATGAAAAAGGCACTACTCACTATGTTATGGTAGCAAAAGATGGTTCAGAATATCATAATACATCAACACTTGTCTCAAGACATGTAGAATATACAGACGAAAATGGTAATGTGATAAAAGTAGATGATTATGTAAATCCTGATTACGCTGACCCTAATAAAAAAAGTGATGATATAACAATGCATGATGCTTATGGCGTTTATAATGCTTATAAAAATGCAAGAAGCATAAATGCTGTAGATAACACAAAAACTACAGATTTTCCTAATATTATGATTCCTATTACTGACTATGAACCAATAGAAAACATCAGTGATATTGAGAAAAGTTCAGTTTGTATTGTAAAAGCAAAAGCATTAGAAGGTAAAGAAAATGTAATTCCTGAAGGGTATGGTATGGGCTATACAAAAATAAATTTAGAAATTACAGATGTTTATAAAGGTGATTTAAAAGTAGGAGATGTCATTCCATTTATGGAACGTTACTTTGTAAATGGGGGGACAGAATATAGGAGAGATGGGTATTGTGCTTCTGAAGTGGGCAAAGAATATTTGTTCTATCTAGGAAAATGTGATAATGGATTTTATGACCCCGTTTGTACTGTTTTTGGGCGTTATTCCCTAGAGGATACACAAGCACTAAGTGATGACGTAGACCCTATAGAAAGTAGTGTAGCAGAAGAATATGCTCCATTATACAAACAGCTAAAATCAGAAGTTATGGATATTTATAAAAACTCATCAAATCAAACTACAGATTTAAAAAATTCTGAAGAGAAAATAAAAAAAGTACAGATGTGGGCAGATTATGTTTCTGAAATGAAAAGTGAAGAAGATTTAAGAAAAAGAGCAGAATATGTGGTAAAAGCAACGATTTTGCCAGAAAGTGAGAATGTTTATTTGGATAGGATTGATGGATATACAAAGACAAAAATACAAATTAATAAAGTTTACAAAGGTGATATAAAACAAGATGAAATTGCAACACTAATAGAGCCTTATTTTAGTTATTATGATAAAGAAGATGATATCATTTATGAATTTCATTCAGAACTTTATGATAAATCAGAAATAGGAAAAGAATATATTTTTTTCTTAATCAAAAATAAAGATGTTTATTCTTTAGTAAATGAATATTATGGTCGCTATATTATACTACCACAAGAAAGATTCACTACAACAGATAAAGAAATAACAGCAGAAGATTTTGATTTATATGATGGGTATTTAGAAGATTACAAAAAAATTTATAATGAAGTAATAAATATCTATCAATAATGTAGATAGGGGATTTGAGAGGTTTGATATATACAAATCTCTCTTTTTTTGTTATATTTTTTGTAATATAGGAATAAAGGAGAAAAAATACAATGTTTTTAGAAACGATTCAAAATACAATAGAAAAATACAATATGATTCAAAAAGGAGATACGGTTGTAGTAGGTGTTTCTGGGGGAGCGGACTCCATAGCACTTTTAGCGGTACTTTGCACACTCAAGCAGGAATATCAAATTACAATTCATGCTGTACATATTCATCATGGTTTACGAGGAGAGGAAGCAGACAGAGATGCTCTTTTTGTAAAAGAAATTTGTCAAAAGTGGTCAATTCCCTGTGACATATTGTACTTTGATATTGCAAAAGAGGCAAAAAAAAGTGGTGTTGGTATAGAAGAAATGGGCAGAATATGCCGTTACAATGCATTTTACCAAAAAGCAGGAAAAAATGGTAAAATTGCAGTTGCACATCATCAAAATGACCAAGCTGAAACGGTACTTTTAAACTTGTGTAGAGGAGCAGGACTAACAGGACTGACTGGTATTTCTCCTGTTAGAAATCAAATTATACGCCCTTTTTTGTTTGTTAGTAGAAAGGAAATAGAAGATTTTTTAGCAGAAAATAATCTTTTATACTGTCAAGATAGTACAAATGCACAGCAACATTATGCAAGAAATAAAATTAGACTGTCTGTACTGCCTATGCTAGAAAAAGAAATTAACAGCAAAGCAATCGAACATATTGCATCAACTGCTTCCATCTTATCAGAAGAAAATGCTTTTTTAGAAGAATTAGCAGAAAAAAAATTAAAGGAAATCCTAATTAAAAAAGAAAAACAAAAAGTTGTACTGAGCGTATCAAAATTGTTGTTGGAAAGTTCTGTTATGAGAATCCGTATTATTAGAAAAGCATTTTATTTGTTAGATAATTCGTTGCAAGACTTGTCATACATTCATATCAAACAAATAGAACAGCTTTTATATAAACAGACAGGAAAAAGGTTGACATTGCCACAAAAAAAAGTTGTTTTAATAGAATATGATAGTCTGGTTTTGACTTGGCAAAATCAAGAAAAAAATACCAGTTTTTTCTATAATTTAGTACCAGAAAAAGCAATTTATATAAAAGAAATCGATAAATTTGTAAAATTATCGTTCAATGCGTATAAAAAACAAGAAAAAATGCTCACAATATGTACGAAAGTGTTTGATTATGATAAAATAAAGGAAAACATCATCTGTCGAACGAGACAACAGGGAGATTTTATAGCCATAGGAAATGGACATCAAAAAAAGTTAAAGGACTTTTTAATTGATGCTAAAATTGCAAGACAACAAAGAGATACCCTTTTATTGCTTGCTGTAGGAAAACAAATTATATGGATACCAGGTTATCGTGTTTCAGATGATTTTTTAGTTGACAAAAATACAAAAAATAAAGTATGGATTTCTGTTTGGGAAGGAGAGCAGCATGAAAGAAAAGATTGAAACATTGATTTCAAAAACAGCGATACAAAAGAGAATTTCAGAAATTGCAGAAGATATTTCTCAAGACTATGCTGGAGAGAGTTTAGAATTGATTTGTGTATTAAAAGGTGGCGTAGTGTTTATGGTAGATTTGGCGAAACACATCAAAGTGCCTGTTACAATGAATTTTATGGACGTTTCCAGCTATGGTAATGGTACACAAAGTAGTGGAGAAATTAAAATACTAATGGATTTAGATGAGCCTATTGAGGGAAAAAATGTTCTGATTGTAGAAGACATTATTGATAGCGGTAGAACATTGAGTAAATTGGTAGAGCATCTTTCTAACAGAAAACCAAAAAGTTTAAAATTATGTACATTACTAGATAAGCCAGACCGCCGTGTTGTACCTGTCCATGTAGACTATAGTGGCTTTACAATTCCAGATGCTTTTGTAATTGGTTGTGGCTTGGATTATGCACAAAGATATCGTAATTTAGATTATATAGGAGTTATTTCTTTTGAGGAAGACTAATACATTTTATTAAATATTATTTTTTATTGTTCAAAATATGGAATAATAATCTATTTTTTTGACAATCTATTAAGGTGGAGAATCTTTTTATCCACCTTATTTTTTATGGATTATCAAAAAAAGGGTATTTTTGCTGATAAAATAGGAAGTATTTTTATAATATTTTTAAGTAAGTATGTTGTTTTTAGTGAATTTATGTGATAGAATTGAAAATTGACAGACCATATATATTTGTAAATATAATTCTGTGCATTACAATCAATCCTATAAAGTTTTTGACAAAGTCAAAGTTTTTTTTTATTATATTGTAATGAGCAGGTTTGTAGAAATACAAGGAGGGAGAGATTAGAGATTTGAAAAAATATTGGAAATCTTTTGGGCTGTATGCTGTTATTTTTGTAATTATTGCAATGTTGATTGCAGTAGCAGGACAAAAAGTAGATAGAACAACGAATGTAAGTTATACATACAGTGATTTGCTTACAGCGTTAGAAAATGACCAGATTAAAGAAATTCAGGTACAAAGAAGTTCTGAAGCGAATGATTTTGCTATTGTAACAGCAAGGTTAGTCAATGGAGAAACCATACGTGTCAATGCGTCAAGTGTTTCTGTATTGCAAGAACGTTTGGACAATAAAGTGGCAGAAGGCAGTACGATGAAAGTTTCTGTACCAGATATGCCAAAAACAAGCATTTTAACAGCGATATTACCATCTTTGATTATGATGATTATTATGGTAATTATATTTACTGTTATTTTTCAAAAAATGCAAGGTGGCGGCGGCGGAAAAATGATGTCTTTTGGTAAAAGTAAGGCAAAAATGTCTATTGATGAAAAAGACAAAGTAACTTTCGCTAATGTAGCTGGTTTAGATGAAGAAAAAGCAGAATTAGAGGAATTAGTTCAGTTTTTAAAAGAACCTAAAAAGTTTCAGGCATTGGGTGCGAGGATACCAAAAGGTGTTTTGCTTGTAGGACCTCCAGGAACTGGTAAAACATTGTTAGCAAAAGCAGTTGCAGGAGAAGCAGGTGTACCATTTTTTAGTATATCTGGTTCTGACTTTGTAGAAATGTTTGTTGGTGTTGGTGCATCTCGTGTAAGAGATTTGTTTGACCAAGCAAAGAAAAATTCACCTTGTATTGTTTTTATTGATGAAATCGATGCTGTTGGACGACGTAGAGGCGCTGGTTTAGGCGGCGGACACGATGAAAGAGAACAAACATTAAATCAACTTCTTGTTGAAATGGACGGTTTCGGTGTAAATGAAGGTGTTATTGTTGTTGCTGCAACAAATAGAGCTGATATATTAGACCCTGCTATTTTACGTCCTGGACGTTTTGACAGACAGGTTTATGTAGGTAGACCAGACGTCAAAGGTAGAGAAGCAATATTGCGTGTTCACGCAAAAGGCAAACCACTTTCTTCAGAAGTAGATTTAAAAGTAGTTGCACAAACAACAGCAGGATTTACTGGAGCAGACTTAGCAAATCTTTTAAATG
>CAMXTM010000054.1 GCA_947246775.1 uncultured Clostridium sp.
TACTGATATTGCTGCGTTTGTACAGATTGCGTATCAGAAGCAAAACAAGGTACACTACTTAACAACATTGTAGCAGTTACAAATAATAATAATACATTTTTTTTCATTATAAACCCTCCCATTTCTATATTGCCCAGCTTTTTCTATTTTTGCCATAGGTTATTTTTACATTTTTTCCTTGCTCCAACCATACAATATTTTGTTCTGGAATTTCTAATATTTCAAATAGCGCTGTAATAGGAATATACATTCGATTGTCTTTTATTTCTGCTGCTTCTTCCATTTCTATCTGTGTACCGTTAACAAGCATTTTGTTATTATCTTTCGTAAATACAATGTCTTTTGCCATATCGTACCAAAATTGAAGTATTACAGTACCATTTTGACTATTCCATTTTGTTTCCATATTTTGATTATTTTCTTTTAAAAGTGATATATCGTTTATCGCTATCATCATGTGATTGTTTTTTTCATAAACACGGATACTTTTTTCGTTTTCTTTGTTTCCATAATTATTTTTATAGAATAGAGTTCCACCATATTCTGTAGAAATCCGAAATGTTTCTTGATGTATGATAGGTTCACAATGGCGTGCTAAAATATAATTGTTTTCGCCATAGCTGTCAAATGTCCATGTGATTGCCTTTTCCTTATTTTTATTGTAGTAGCATGAACAGCCAAATATAGAATTAAAATCTTTTTCACATAAATATACATCATTGTCTGTAATGTCTGGGAGAGCATAAAGCCCCATATGATAACCATTTACAAAAGCCTCTTTTTTATCTTTGTAAAAAATAATGTTATTTCCCTGAAATGAAATAGTTACAGTATTATTTTCCTTATTTTTTACAAATATAGATTGTTGTGTATTTGTTTGTTTTTCACGCTCTGCTATTTCTTTGCAATGGTTTTCTGCTAGTGAAATAGATTGTTCTTTTGTCATATTGCTGTATTCCTTTTGCATGATTTCTCTGAATTTAATTTCTGCATCTACAGATTGTTTTACAGGTATCATAAAAGAATCCTCTTTTATATAAGGCATATTTGAAAAATCTTCCGTATGGGCATGCGCTTCAGAAAAAGAAGTTTCCCCTACATCATGTGTTATATTAATTGTATGTTCTACAGAAATGCTGTTGTTATGATGCAATGTTGCAGTGTATATGCCTACTTTAGAAATAGCATAATATTCTGGCTCAGATGAAATAGATTCTGCTGTTTTAGCATAAACAAAACAGTCTATTGTATTGAAGGACATTACAATCATGACAAACAGTAATAATACATTTTTTTTCATACTATCCCCCCATAATTTAACAATTACTATACTATTATCATAACATAGTAATATTACAGCGATATTACATTAAGAATATTGTAATAATTAATTAAGAAATAGATAATTTTTTTATATTGCATAAAAAAAGCACCTAAAAAATAGGCGCTTTTTTACATAATTCGACAGTAAAAAGTGTAAAAAAAATATTTTATTATACTACTTTCCACTGATTTAAAATTGCTTTTGCATAAGCAATTTCATTTACATGATAAATCCAATCGAAAAAAGAGGTGCTGACACTAACACGATATATTTCATCTTTCATAACGTTTTGAGAAGTCATAGAAAATGTCTTTACTGCTTTGTTATCTTGGTACAAGGTTACAGCATAGCGAAAAGTAGGCTCATCTGCCTGTATCGTTTGCTTTTCAATTTGATATATTGTTGTGTGGTTTAATATATCTAGTATTTCCTGTAAATCCGTTTCATCTGTAATGGTTTTGGTGTAATTTGTTTTTTCATTTTTAATAGCAACTTTGGTAAGTGGTTGTTGACTATCAATATTTAAAAAATCTTTAAAAGAAATATTTGTATCAAATACAGTATTCATATGACCATATATTTTAGGAGTGCCTCTCAATTTTTCCCATCTATGATTATCATTTTTTTGTTGTTGTATCAATAATATTTTTAGTGTATCGTCCCAAACAGTATTATAACAAATCAGTTGCGCAAAATCTTTTGCTGCAACATAAGTAATGCCTTTTATTTGTTCTCCATACAAATTTGCTTTTATACCATTAACAGATAAGGTTTGAGTATCTAAATCATATACTGCATTACCATTAAGAACAGTGTTCAATGTTTTAAATTCTGCCATAACACCATATTGTTCATGATAGTAGTTTTCACTTTTTGGAAATATAATGGGATTGTCTTTCCATAATATCATGTTTTTGTAGAAATCCTGTTCTGAAAATGACTTTTTATAATTTTGTTTTATAAGTGTCATATATTTTGCAAAATAATAGAAATCGTTTGGCATTTGCTGAGGAGATAAAAACCACTGATTTGTGTATAAATTATCTTGTGTAATTTCTATTTGTTTTATCGTATTGTCTTTTTGATGAAATTTCATGGTATAAGTGCTTATACCAACATGATTTTCTTTTGCATAAGCATCGTATGTTGTAATAGTAGAAAATTTCATGTTTTCTAGCATTTCATAAGCCTTTTGAATATATTGCGGTTCTACAACATATACAATATTGCCAGTTGTATTTTCTACTATTTCAATACTTGTTGTAGTGTTACAGTTGCCTAAATCAAAAAATTGCTGTCTATCTAATACTGCTGCTTTTGCTGATATGCAGATACAAAGCAGTAAAGAAAATAACATAGACATAAATGTAATTTTTTTTATACTTCGCATAAAATCCCCCTCCTACACAAACACTTCTATACCATAATAACAATATACAATTTGTTTGTAAATATTGTTGTAAAAAGTGTAAGAGATTTGTAATTTATCAATTTATTTGCATTTGCATTAGCATTAAAACAAATATATCATAACACCAAATGCAATATAAAGTCAAATATTAGTACAAAAATATTTATTCTTGTTGAAACAATTTACAGAGTAAAATATTTATGGTATATTTTATTTATATTGATTAAAAAAGATTTTTATTTTAAGGGAGGAATTAAAAAATGAAAAAAAGAATACTGGGATTATTGCTTGGTAGCGTTATGGCATTTTCTATGCTTGCCACAGGCTGCGGCGGCGGTGGCGAAGAACAAACAAATCCAAATGAAGAATCAACAGCAGTAGAGGGCAGTCTCAATATTGCGATTGTAAGTAGTCCATCTGGTGTAGATGATGGTTCTTTTAACCAAAACAACTATGAGGGAATACAAAATTTTATTGCCAATCACCCACTTGCTACTGTAACACCAATTAAAGAAGAAACAGGTGATACAGCGGCAGCCGTACAAGCAGTAGCAGATGTTGTTGCAGATTATGATGTTATTGTATGCTGTGGTTTTCAGTTTGCAGGCATAGGCGCGATTGCACAGGACAACCCTAATGTAGACTTTATCTTAGTAGATAGTAACCCAACAGATGCGTCTGGAAGTGAAACAGAAGCAGCAAATGTATATGCTATGACATTTGCAGAACAAGAGAGCGGTTTTTTTGCAGGTGTAGCAGCAGCATTGGAAACAAAGACAAATAAAGTTGCCGTTGTAAATGGTATTGCTTATCCTTCCAATGTAAATTATCAATATGGTTTTGAATCTGGTGTAAACTATGCGAACAAAAATTTAGGAGCAAGTGCAGAAATAGTAGAAATTGCATCTTATGCAGGTACAGATGTAACTGGTGCAAATGTAGGCGGAAACTATGTAGGTACTTTTTCTGACGAAGCAACTGGTAAAGTAGTAGGTAATGCACTTATCAATGAAGGTTGTGACATCTTGTTTGTAGCAGCAGGTGGTTCTGGAAATGGTGTATTTACAGCAGCAAAAGAAGCAAGTGATGTCAAAGTAATTGGTTGTGATGTTGACCAATATGATGATGGTACAAACGGCAGTAATAATGTAGTATTAACATCTGTATTAAAAGTAATGGACAAAAATGTTGAAAAACAACTTAATGCCATCATAGATGGTACATTTGAGGGCAAAAATGACTTGCTTAGCGCAAGTACAGACTCTACAGGATATGTAAAAGAAGAAGGCAGACAACAGCTTTCTGCTGATACAATCACAAAATTAGATGAAGTTTACGAATTAGTAAAAAATGGTACAATTGTTCCTGCATCTAATTTTAATGGTGTACAACCAGAAAATGTAGGTTAATCAAAAGCCGTCTGCAAAACAGCGGACGGCTTTTTTAGTTAAAAAATAAGACATAGAAAATTTATCATCAAGGTTTTTAGAGCTTTTTGTGAGGAGGAGGGGAAAGTGTGGAAGATTATATTGTAGAAATGAAACACATTACAAAGCGCTTTCCAGGCATTGTAGCAAATGACGATGTAACACTACAAATCAAAAAAGGAGAAATATTTGCACTGCTTGGAGAAAACGGCGCAGGAAAGTCAACACTGATGAGTATGCTTTTTGGTATGTATGAACCAGACGAGGGAGAAATTTATATTAGAGGAAAAAAAGAACGAATTACATCTCCCAACTATGCTACAAAGTTAAATATTGGTATGGTACATCAGCACTTTAAATTAGTAGAAAACTATACGATTACAGAAAATATTATTATGGGCATAGAGCCTATGAAAAAAGCATTTGGACTATTTCCCTATGTAGATTTAAAAACAGCGAATCAAAATATTGCAGAAATTTCAAAGCGCTATGGGCTAGAAGTTGACCCAACACAAAAAATAGAAGATATTAATGTTTCGATACAACAAAGGGTAGAAATCCTAAAAATGCTTTATAGAGAAGCAGAAATATTGATATTTGATGAACCTACTGCTGTTTTAACACCACAAGAAATTGAATTTTTATTAGAAATTATAAAAGGGCTGAGAGAGGGCGGCAAAACGATTATACTAATTACCCATAAATTGGAAGAAATCAAAAAAGTTGCTGACCGCTGCGCTATCCTTTGCAGAGGAAAACTCATAGATATATTAGATGTTGCAACATCTTCTACCAAACAAATGGCGAATCTTATGGTAGGACGTGAGGTATCTTTTGAAACAGTCAAAAAACCACCTGTATTTCAACAAGAAATCTTAAAAGTAGAACATATGACAGTCAAAAACAGCAATGGTTTTGATGTTGTAAAAGATGTTTCTTTTAGCGTAAGAGGCGGCGAAGTGTTTGCGATTGCGGGCGTTTCGGGTAATGGACAAGTAGAAATAGCAGATGCTGTTGCAGGGCTTGCAAAAGTACATAGTGGAAAAATCTATCTCAATGGCAAAGATATTACGAACGAATCTATCAGAAATAGAACACTGGAGGGAATATCTTATATTCCAGAAGATAGACACCACTATGGATTGGTAATGGATTTTACACTAGATGACAATATTGCATTAAAAGACTATTTTAAGCAGCCATTTTCTAAAAAAGGCATTTTGCAGCAAAAAGAGTTTGAAAGCTATGGAAAAAAATTGATAGAAAAATATGATGTTAGAAGTGGACAAGCAGGTAAAACCATTGTACGCTCTATGAGCGGCGGAAATCAGCAAAAGGCAATTATTGCAAGAGAAATTGAGTTGCAGTCATCGCTGATGATATTTGTGCAGCCCA
This sequence comes from uncultured Clostridium sp., assembly GCA_947246775.1. Taxonomy (GTDB): domain Bacteria; phylum Bacillota; class Clostridia; order Lachnospirales; family Anaerotignaceae; genus Coprocola. The sequence continues at coordinate 5,558 of CAMXTM010000054.1, forward strand.
CACGTGGTTTAGACATTGGTGCAATCGAAAACATACATAAACAAATTATAGGGGAGAGAGATAAGGGACACGCAATCTTGTTGGTTTCATTGGAGCTGGATGAAATTATGAATTGTGCGGATACCATAGGCGTTATTTATAATGGAGAAATACAAAAAATTGCGCCTGCAAAAGAGTTGTCAACAAATGAAGTAGGTCAGTTTATGATGGGGGTGAAGTCATGAAAAAATTTTTTGTAAAATTTTTTGGGAATGAAAAATATCAGCCTGTGAGTATACCACTTTTTGCTATTTTTATTAGCTTAATCGTGGGAGCAGTCATCATAGCTTCCTTAGGAAAAAATCCACTTTCAGCATATCAAAATCTTTTGCAAGGTTCAGGACTTTTGCCAAAACCCTCGTATGCAGGCTATAAAAGTATGTTAACAGACTTTACGAGCTTTTTAAATGCTTGGACACCGATGCTTTTTGCATCTCTTGCAGTTGCTGTAGCACTTCGAGCAGGACTTTTTAATATTGGTGTTTCTGGACAAATGCTGACAGCGGGATTTTTTGCGAGTATCTTAGTGGGCTATAGTGCATTGCCAGCAGGCATTGCAAAACCTCTTGTGATTGTAATAGGCATTGTAGCAGGAGCTTGTGTAGGTGGCTTGATAGGCTATTTAAAATATCGCTTTAATATCAATGAAGTGGTTTCTTCTATTATGCTCAACTATATTGCACAGTATGTATTTAGCTTTTTTATCAATACCTATTTTGTAGACCCTGTTTCCCGTCAATCTGCTTCTGTTAGTACAGCATCTCGTTTGACACTGATGGATACCTTAGTAGGCAATTTAAAAATGGATATTCCTTTAGGTATCATTTTGGCGATAATTACTGCATTTTTTATTAAGTTTTTAATAGATAAAACCACAATGGGCTATGAATTAAAAGCAGTAGGAGCAAGTCCTACCGCCGCAGAATATGCTGGTATTAATGTAGGTAAAAATATGGTGTTGACAATGGTAATCTCTGGCGCACTTGCTGGACTTGCAGGTGTAACCTACTATTTGGGCTATTTTGGTTCGATACAGCCAAAAGTGCTTGTTAGTACAGGTTTTGATGCGATTGCGGTATCCCTTTTGGGCAATAGTAATCCAATTGGTATTTTGTTTTCTTCTTTTTTAATTACTGTCATTAGTAAGGGTAGTACCTATATGAGTTCAGCGGCAGGCATACAGGCAGAAATTGCTTCTGTTATCACTGGCATCTTACTTTTGTTTAGTGCTTGTGGCGCTTATATGAAATATAAAATTAAAGCAATGGAATATGATATTGCTACAGAAAAAATTGTAACGCAAAAGCAGGGAAAGGAGGCAGAAAAATGAATACAGTTATTATAGATGGTTTGTCCTTTACATTGCCACTTTTTATTATGGCAATCGGCGGTATTTATAGCGAAAGAAGTGGCATTACAAATTTAGCACTAGAAGGATTGCAAGGATTTGGAGCATTTGTAGGAGCATTAGCAGCAGTTTTATTTGCAAGCCGTTTTTCTGCGGATTCCCAAGTACCCTACTATCTTGCTATGATTTTTGCAGTAATAGGTGGTATTGCCTACTCTGCTGTACACGCATTACTTTGTATTAAATTTAAAGCAAATCAAGTTATTAGTGGTGTAGTTATCAATATTTTAGCAATGGCATTGACTGCATTTTTGACAAAACAAGTCAATAAAGCAGTATTTGGCGCACCATCTGATAAATTTGTACTGGGTGTTTCCTCCCGTTGGACAGTACCAGTGATTTCGGATATTCCTGTATTAGGTGCTGTTTTTACCAATATCTATCCTTTTGAAATTATTATTGTAGTAATTGCTGTGATGGCATGGTATTTGCTTTATCAAACAAAATATGGATTGCATTTGAGAGCCTGCGGCGATAATCCCCATGCAGTTGATGCTGCTGGTATTGATGTGGCAAAAGTACGCTTTGTTGCGGTGCTGATGTCTGGAGCATTGTCTGGGCTTGCAGGAATTAGTTTTGCTTATTCCATTTCTGCTAATTTTTCTTCTGCAATTTATGTAGGATATGGTTATCTCGCGATAGCAGCATTGATATTTGGAAATTGGAAAATATTCCCTACTTTGGGAGCGTGTTTGTTATTTGGTTTTGCACGTTCTGGCGGCTATAAAGTGGTACAAATGCTGCAAATGCCAAGTAGCTATTCTGATTTGGTTATGATATTGCCTTATGCACTGACCTTGCTTTTGTTGGTGTTCTTCTCAAAACATAATCAGTCACCTAGAGCATTGGGAGAAATTTATGATAAAGGAAAGAGATAATAAAATAGAAAATTGTGTAGAAGTTGTAAGTGAAAAGAGACTTTACAAATATGATTTTCAATGATATACTAGATATAAATAAGGTGACCGTTGCCTTTCGCCAAAGGCGTTAAGACGGTTAGCCTCTTTTATAAGTTGTTTAGCAAATAACTGCCAAACTAGCTAAGAGCTAATAGGACTTAAAGTCGAGAATTAAGATGACTAATGTAGCAAATGCTATCATTAAATAAAGTGTTTCATATGTAGTCATCATAATATCACCTCCTTCCAAACTGGAGGGAGGCTAACCGCCCATTACGGTCACCTTGTTATGCATTATAGCATAATATATAATACGTTTCAACAAAATTTTACAGCTATTCCGATTTTTATAGTTGTTTTGCGAGTGTAGCAAGTTCTTTTGCAGCTTGGGCAACCTCTTTTTGAGCGAACAGAGCAGAAACCACAGCAACGCCATCTACACCGCTATTTTTTAGTTGTAATATATTTTGTGCGTTGATACCACCAATTGCTACCACAGGAATCTCGACAGCAGAGCAAATTTGTTGCAATGTTTCAAAGGAAACCTCACTAGCGTCTAATTTTGTGGAAGTGCTAAAGACAGCACCTACACCCAAATAATCAGCGCCATTTTTTTGTGCAGAAAGTGCTTGTTCTACTGTCTGTACAGAAACACCAATGATTTTATTTTGTCCCAATTTTTGGCGCACTTGTCCTGCTTCCATATCTTTTTGTCCCACATGAACACCATCAGCATCAATTGCAATTGCAATATCCACATTATCATTTACAACAAAAGGAATATGATATTTATCCGTTATTTTTTTCACCTTTTGAGCCTGCTCTAAAAAGGCATTATAATCTAGTTCTTTTTCTCTTATTTGTACAAATGTTGCACCACCTTGTATTGCCTGTTCGACTTGATTTTCCAATGTTTGCCCATTTAGCCAAGTACGGTCTGTGACAGCATAAACAAGCATAGTTTTTCTATCTACTTTCAATTTTACAACCTCCTTGTAGTGTTTCATCATCCAACTTACTAATTTCATCAATCAAATGCATACGAAAACTAGAAGTACCAGAACATTTTTGGAAAGCTAATTCGCCGCAGTAACCCATAGCAGAAACGGCACAAACGGTTGCTTGTAGTATATCATTTTTATTTGCAGCACAATAAGCCGCTATCATAGCAGTAAGCATACAGCCTGTACCAGTAATTTTAGACATCATAGCATGACCATTGCGGATAATATATGCCTTGTTGCTATCTGCAACAATATCTATTGCACCTGTAATGGCAATGACAGCACCTGTTTTTTGGCTCAACTGCTTTGCAAAGGAAATAGCTTGGTCAATGTTGTCTTCTGTTACAGCATCGCTGATGTCAGCATCAACGCCCTTTGTTGTTCCGCTTCCTTGATATACTGTTTTGATTTCTGAAATATTTCCTCTTATAACAGAAAATTTGACTTGCTCCAACAGTTGTAATGTTGTTTGGGTACGCAATTTTGTTGCGCCTGCGCCAACAGGGTCAAGTACAACCACATTGCCGATAGCATTTGCTTTTTTGCCTGCCAATACCATAGATTCAATGGTTCTGGCATTGAGTGTGCCAATGTTAATCACTGTGCCATTGCAAACAGATGTAATTTCTTCTGCTTCTTGTGCATCGTCTGCCATAATGGGAGAACCACCACAGGCTAACAGTACATTAGCAACATCATTTACTGTAACATAGTTTGTAATGCAGTGTATTAGAGGTGTTTGTTTTTTTACATTTGATATTATCATAGTATTTCCCTCCTAAATATCATACTAAAAACCAGAATAGCATAAAAATACAAAATTTGCAACAAATTAAGGCATCATATTGGGCAAATTGCTACAATTTTTATGTTTTTGGCAAAGAACAAAAGTCTCATAGGAAATAATTGCTTCATGGGTATTTTGCACAATAATCCAATCATTTTGAGGTACAGCACACACTTTTTTATGTTTATAACTAATTTTATTTTCTTTATTTTGCACCATATGCCCTATGTATACCGCATTGTGGAGTATGTTCCTTATGGTGGAGGGTGACC
>CAMXTM010000055.1 GCA_947246775.1 uncultured Clostridium sp.
ATCACTTAAACGATTGTGAAGATTTACCTTTAGGCTCTTGCGGTGATGACAAGCGTTTATGGCCTGAAGAGGGTGTTGTTGACCATGCTGGAATCGCTTCCGCATTAAAGGAAATTGGTTTTGACGGTGTATGCACAATAGAAGAATTCCGCCCAGAATACTATGCAATGTCCCATGAAGAAAATGTAAAAAAGGCTGCTGAAGTAACAAAGAAATTTGTACAAAAATATTTTGCATAACATCAAAAAACGGCTGCCTTAGTATTTAAGGTAGCCGTATTACTTAGAATCATGATTGGAGGGGAAATGTATGGTACAAGGAGGAATACCCGAACTATTAAATTTTAAACAAAAAAACAAAGATATGAACGAGTTCATTAAAGTACCATTATCAGAAAAGTTATCCTATTGTTTTGGTGACCCTGCTTTAACTTTAATGTACACCATGACAACAACTTTATTGATATACTTTTATACCAATGTCGTAGGTATATCATCTGGTTCTGTTGGTATGATAATGCTTTTATCCAGAGTATTTGACGGTTTTTCTGATGTACTTATGGGAACCATTATTGACCGTACTCATTCAAAATATGGTAAAGCTAGAATTTGGATATTAAGACTTGCAATTCCTTATGCTCTAGCGGCAATCTTACTATTCACCATGCCAAATGTAGGCGACATGGGAAAAGTAATTTATGCTTTTGTAACCTATAATATTATGAACACAGTAGTATATACAGCAATCAGTCAACCATTTCATGCACTTGGTTCTTTAATGAGTCGTGACAGAAAAGAAAGAGATACTATTTGTAACATTCGTATGGTATTATCCATTACAGCAAGTATGGTGATTACTGCCTTTACATTACCTATCATCAACAAAGTTGCTGTCTTGATAAACAATACACAAGCTGCATGGATTATTGTAACAGCAGTATATGCAACAATTTCTGTATTTGTCTTAATTAATACATACTGTACTTGTACAGAAAGAGTAAAAGCAGCAGCACAAGAACAAAAATCAGATATTCCATTTTTTACTGCCTTTAAGGCAACCATTACAAACAGATACTTTTTGATTGCTTTAGGGCTTATGATTTTTTATACAGCTTATCAGATTATCATAGGTACTGACTTAACTTATTACTGTCAATATGTTTTAAATGATGTCAATTTAGTAATGCCTTTATCCGCAGCAGAAAAAATCGCAACCATTATTGGTATCGCAATGCTTCCTAAAATATTACCAAAGTATGGAAAAAGAAATTTAATTTGTGCTGGTTGTTTACTAGGTATTGCAGGACAACTTGTATTCCTTTTAAATATTACAAGTGTACCTCTAGGTATTCTCACTTGTATTATGAGAGGTTTCGGTATTGCGCCATTTTATGGCACACAATACTCCTTACCAAGTGATGCTATTGAATATGGTCACTGGAAAACTGGTGTACGTGTAGAAGGTTTAATGTTTTCTTCTATGAGTATGGGACAAAAAGCAGGTTCTGGTTTTACTTCTGCTATTATGGGTGCAATCCTTTCTATGGCAGCTTTTGATGGTTTAAAAGCAACAGCAGCAGAACAAACTGTTGAAGCAATCGCAGCAATAAAAGGTTTTTATCTATATGTACCAATCGCAATTTGGATTATTATGTTTTTAATCGCAGCTTGCTACAAATTAGACAAAACATATGACAAAATTATGAGAGAGCTTATTGCAAGAGAGGGAAAAACTTTAGACGATGTGGAACAAGAAGTTAATGTTGTAGAAAACAAAACTGGAAACGAAATTAATGTTGCAATTGGTCGTTTATATGGCGCAAGTGGAAAAAAAGTAGCAGAAAGAATTTCAAAAGAGTTAAACTGTCGGCTTTACGACAGGCAAATTATATGCCTTATGGCTGAAAAATTTGGTATGGATTCCTATTCTATGAAAGATATTGAAAGTTATTTTGATTCTTACAATGAACAACAAGAAATTACATTTTCCCCTTATGCCTATGGTAATGCAGGTACTGCTGGAGATTTAACCGCAAGTGATATGTTTAAAGTACAAACAAAAATCATTAGAGAATTGTCTGTTAAATCACCTGGTGTATTTTTAGGAAGATGTGCTAATTTTATATTAGAAGATAAACCACATAGCTATTCTTTCTTCTTATATGCTGATGACGAATATAGAAAAAAAGAAGCAGCAGAATACTATAAGGAAGAAAGTTTACAAGACTTAGACAAGAGAGACGAGCAAAGAAATAATTACTATCAAAAATTTACGGGAACACAAAGAAATGACCCTAGATACTATGATATGGTTATCAATGTGGGCAAAGTAGGCATAGATAATGCAGTCAATATGATATTAAACTATATCAAACAAAAAGAAGCGGAGGGAAATAATCATGTTAGATAAAAATAAAGTAAAATTAGGGATTGCTCCTATTGCATGGACAAATGATGATATGCCAGATTTAGGCAAAGAAAATACTTTCGAACAATGTGTCAGTGAAATGGCACTTGCAGGATTTACAGGCTCAGAAGTTGGCGGAAAATATCCTACCGATACAACTGTTTTAAAAAAGGCTTTAGATATGAGAAAGATAGGAATCTGCAATCAATGGTTTTCCTCCTTTTTGATTTCCAAGCCATATGAAGAAACAGAAAAGGAATTTGTAAAAGCAATCGACTTTTTACATACGATGGGAGCAAAAGTCATTGGTGTTTCAGAACAAAGCTACAGTATTCAGGGAAAATTAGACCAACCTGTTTGGGAAGGCAAATATGTAATGAATGATGATGAATGGAAATTATTGACAGATGGACTCAATAAATTAGGTCAGCTTGCAAAAGACAAAGGCATGACTTTAACATTCCATCATCATATGGGTACAGTAGTACAAACAGAACAAGAAATTGACAAATTTATGGAAATGGTAAACCCAGAATTAGTGTATCTATTGTTTGACAGCGGACACCTATCTTTTGCAGGCATAGACCCTGTAAAAGTATTAAAAAAATATGTGAATCGTGTAAAACACGTGCATTTAAAAGACATTCGCAGCGAAATGGTAGAAAAATCCAAAAAAGAAAAATGGAGCTTTTTAAAAGGAGTACGTGAGGGCGTATTTACTGTACCTGGAGATGGTGATGTCGATTTTGAACCAATCTTTACTGTACTTGAAAATGCTGGTTACGAGGGCTTTGTTGTGGTAGAGGCAGAACAAGACCCTGCAAAAGCAAATCCTTTAGAATATGCTCTAAAAGCTAGAAAATATATTGCAGAAAAAACTGGATTATAAAAGTTAGGAGGTTTTTGTTATGAAAATTGCATTTGATGTTGACGTTTTAGCAAAACAAATGGACATTAACAGAATGGTTCACCAAGTTGCAGACTGGGGCTACAAATATATTGAACAATCTCCACACCCTAGAATTAACCCATTTTACAAACACCCTTTATTTTCAAAAGAATGTGAAATGGAATACAGAAAAGCATTAAAAGAAACAGGTGTAGAAATTTCTTCCTTTATTGTTGTATATCGTTGGTCAGGCCCAACAGAAGAACAAAGACAATTTGCAGTAGCTAACTGGAAAAGAATGATACAAATTGCAGCAGATATGGGCGTACAGGTTATCAATACAGAGTTATCTGGCGACCCAAACCAACAAGAAATTTGCAATGGTATGTGGTTCCGTTCTATGGAAGAATTATTACCGATTATTGAAAAAGAGGGAATTCGAGTGGAAATACAATCTCACCCATACGATTTTTGTGAGCTAAACAACGAAACTTGCGATTTAGTAAAATCTTTCCGCTCCAAAAATTTAGGCTATGTTTATTCTTCTCCTCATGGATTTTTCTATGACCAAGGAAAAGGTGATGTACGTTCTATGCTTCGCTATGCAGGAGATGAATTGACACACGTATTATTTGCAGACACTTTTAATCAAACATTAGACTGTCGTTATATATTAAATCCACCATGGTTAAATGGCAGAGGCAAAGCAGATGTAACAGTACATCAACATTTAGCAATGGGCGAAGGTGATGTTGATTTTGACGGAATCTTTGAAACATTAAGAGAAATGGACTTTGCAAACAAACAATTAAAACCAGATGCACCAAAAGTAGGCGGCGACAACATCGCTTGTGTATCTATGTTTGGTTTCCCAGAAAAAATGAACAAACAAGCTCCAGAAGCGAGAGAAAGAATTGAAAAAGAATTATTAAATAAAAAAGCATAAATCTAGGATACCTTCCATATTTTTAGACTTCTCTTTATAAAATGATAAAAAATGTACCTAAAAGTTAGTATGTTGCTAATTTTTATAGGTGCATTTTTATTTTTTATTCTACCAAAACAATGATAAATACTAGCGATTTTTTTATTTCTGTTGTATGATAATATCAAAATGATTTTTGCTAAAAATATTAGTGTGCAATAGTGCTATATTGTGTGCTTTTTTTAAAAAATAGAGGTGAAAAAAATGAGAGTGACAATACAACAGATTGCCGACAAAGCAGGCGTATCACGTGGAACAGTTGACAGAGCATTAAACAATCGTGGCAGAATTGCTCCCGATGTGGCTGAAAAAATAAAAAATATCGCTGACGAATTAGGATATACTCCAACAATTAGAAAAAAATCAGAAATAAAAAAGAAAAAATTGAAAATTGGGATTATCAATCAACTTGCAAAATCTTCTTTTATGATAGAAATAAACAAGGGAATCCAACAGGCAAAAGAAGAATTAGCAGAATGGGGCATAGAAATTATTGTAAAAGAAGCGCTCTCTATTGATGAAAAAATACAACTTCAATATATAGAAGAACTCCTAGAATTAGGCATTGACGGACTCGCTATTATGCCCGTTAATTGCGAAAGTATTCGTTCTAAACTGAATTGGCTCATAGACCAAAAAAAAATACCTGTTGTTACCTTTAATTCTGACATTGTAGGTACAAAAAGATGCTGCTTTGTAGGAATGGATAATCGAAAAAGCGGATATACTGCCGCAGGTTTAATGAATATTTTGACAGGCGGAACAGGCAAAATTTTAATTATTACTGGCTTTTTTAGTAATTATGTCAATAATTCCAGAGTAGATGGTTTTATTGAAGAAATTAAAAATTCATACCCACAATTAAATATTGCAGGCGTACAGGCAAGTTTTGATGAGGCAGAAGAAGTCGAACGCATTATCGAAAATGCAATGAAAGATGTTTCTGGAATCAACGGAATCTTAGTAGTCTCTGGTGGTCAGTCTGGCATCGCAAAGGCATTTGAAAAATTAAATATCGAAAAAAGACCTTATGTGATTATTTACGACAAAACACCTAAAAATGAAAAAATATTAAAAGATAATGTCGCAGATTTTTTAATTGACCAAAATAGTTATATACAAGGTTATCGCCCTCCTTATATTTTAGCAAATATATTAGGAAAAGGGCAGCTACCAAAAAGTGAATTTTTGTTTACAGACATCAATATTAAAACAAAATATAATCTGTAACACAAAAATAACCATAGTAAAAGCAGTGTTCTATTAGAATCCTGCTCAGACTGTCAAAGAAGCTAGTTAAAAGATGCGCAAGCTCACCCTAAAAATTATAAAGATTTACTTGTACGTATAGCAGGATATAGTACACAATTTGTTAATCTTTCCAAATCAATGCAAGTTTGGAAAATACCAAGCGCTTGCTTTAGATTTACCACAATCAAATTTTAAAACACCTACAAAACAAAAAATGGAACACCTCAAAACTATTTTAACTGAAATAGGCATAGAATTAGCGGATTTTAGATAATTTAAAAATCTTATTGATTCAGATTGATAAATATGTTTGTTTATCAATCTGATTTTTTTATAGTATAAAAATTCTAATATAATTACAATATTTTTACTTTTTTACTCAAAATGTGTACTTTTTTGTGGAAAAATATTATATAATAAGAATTAAGTTGCTGATTATGGCATCAAATATATAAAAAGAAAATAGGTGAGTGATAGTATGGCACTAGTATTCACAAACGAAAAATGCATTGGCTGTAACAAGTGTATCCATGCGTGCAGTTGTATAGGAGCTAATGTTTTTGCGACACAAAATGGTAAAAATAGAATAGAAGTTGACGAAAAAAGGTGTATTGCCTGCGGAGCTTGTTTTGATGTCTGTGAACATAATGCAAGAGAATTTAATGATGACACAAATCAATTTTTTCATGATTTAAAAAAAGGTACAAAAATATCAATTCTTGTTGCGCCAGCACTAAAAGCAAATTATCCAGATAGTTATAAAAATATATTAGGAGCATTAAAAAATATGGGGGTTAATCATATTATTAGTGTATCATTTGGTGCAGATATTACAACATGGGGCTATTTGAATTATATTGAACAATACAACTTTAAAGGGGGAATTTCTCAACCATGTCCTTCTGTTGTGGGATATATTGAACGATATATACCACAACTCATACCAAAACTTTTCCCAATACATAGCCCTATGATGTGCGCCGCAATTTATGCCAAAAAATATATGGGCATATCGGATAAATTAGCTTTTATTGGCCCTTGTATTGCAAAAAAATTAGAAATAGATGACCCTAACAATGAACATTATATTTCTTACAATGTTACATTTCGTCACTTGATGCATTATATTAAAAGTCATAAAATAACAGGAAAAGCATTTACAGAAGAAATGGAACATGGTTTAGGCTCTATTTATCCACTTCCAGGCGGACTAAAAGAAAATGTACAATGGTTTTTGGGTGATGATGTATTAGTACGTCAAATAGAGGGCGAAAAAAGGATGTATCACTATTTAGAGCAAAATAAACATCATATTGCAAATAATCGTATAAAATATCTATTTGTAGATGCGCTAAATTGTGAATCTGGTTGTATTTATGGGCCTGCGATTGAAGATGATAAGTCAAAAGATGACAATAATTTAAGTAATCTTTTTGAAATTAGAGCAGAAAGTAAAAAAAATGGCATACGAAGTGCTTGGAGTAAAAGACTGACACCAAAACAAAGATTAAAAAGACTAAATAAACAATTTTCAAAATTGGATTTAAAAGACTTTATGCGTAAATATACAGACCGTTCTAAACAATGTCAATATAAAATTCCAAATCGTATGGAATTAGACCATATTTTTATTAGTATGGGAAAATTAAAAGAGGAAGAAAGAAAAATCAACTGTTCTTGTTGTGGTTATGAGACTTGTTTTGATATGGCAGTTGCCATTCATAATCATTTTAGTCATCGTGATAACTGTATTTATTATATTAAAAAGCAAGTGGAAGAAGAACATAAAAAGACATTAGAGCAAGCAAATAATATTAGACAGCAAAAAGAAGACTTGCTAAAAGCAGTAGAAAAAATTAATGATGAATTTTCTGGGCTTTATGAATCTGTTGATTATATGTCAAAAGGAAATGATAAAAATGCAGCAGAGACTTCTGGAATATCAAGAGAAATGCAAGAGGTTTCTGATTTTTGTAAAAACCTTGAAAATTCTATTATTGAAATTGGTCAACTGTTAAATGAGTTAAATAATAACAATGAAGAAGTTGGTTCTATTGCTTCTCAAACAAACTTGCTTGCAGTAAATGCGGGAATTGAGGCAACAAGGGCTGGCGAAGCAGGAAAAGGATTTTCAGCAGTAGCATTTTTTATTAGAGATTTAGCGGATAAATCAAAAAAAACAGTTGCAGAAAGTACACAAAGTCAGTGTAAAATAGAAGATGCTATATCAAATATTCAACAAGATGCGCAAAAACTGATAGAAATTATCAATACAGTAAATGATAGAACACATAGTCTTGCTGCTTCTACTGAAAAAATTGCAAATTCGGTAGCTTCCATTATTGAAGTATCGGAAGTAATAAAAAATAAATTGAAAATGCTTACACAATAATGCTATACTATTTAAAATATAATAAAGAAATGAGGTAAAAAATGTATAAACTATTAAAAGTAGAGGGCAGAGCAAAAAGAGGAGAATTTCATACACCTCATGGAGTCATACAGACACCAGTATTTATGAATGTAGGCACAATAGCTGCAATAAAAGGAGCAGTCTCCTCAGAAGATTTAGAAAGAATACATTGTCAAGTTGAATTGTCTAATACTTACCATTTGCACGTTCGTCCTGGTGACGAAATTGTAAAAAAACTAGGTGGTATTCATAAATTTATGTCTTGGAACAAACCTATTTTAACAGATTCTGGCGGATTTCAAGTGTTTTCCTTAACTTCTTTAAGAAAAATAAAAGAAGAAGGTGTTTATTTTTCTTCCCATATAGATGGCAGAAAAATTTTTATGGGTCCAGAGGAAAGTATGAAAATACAGTCAAATTTAGCATCTACCATTGCGATGGCATTTGACGAATGTATTGGTATACCAGCAGAAAGAGAATATGTCAAAAATTCTGTAGATAGAACCACACGATGGTTAGAACGCTGTAAAAAGGCATTATATCAGCTCAACCAAAAGGAAGATACTATCAATAAACAACAAATGCTTTTTGGTATTAACCAAGGAGCGACTTATGAAGACATTCGTATTGAACATGCAAAAAGAATATCTGATATGGATTTAGATGGTTATGCAATAGGTGGTCTTGCAGTAGGGGAAACGCATGCAGAAATGTACCATATATTGGAAGAAGTAGTACCTTATTTGCCTCAAAACAAACCAACTTATTTGATGGGAGTAGGTACACCAGAAAATATATTAGAAAGAGGGGTTGACTTTTTTGACTGTGTATGGCCATCAAGAAATGGTCGTCACGCCCATGTCTATACCAATGCTGGAAAGTTAAACTTATTAAATGCAAAATATGAATTAGATGATACACCAATAGAGCAAGGTTGTGGCTGTCCTGTTTGCCAGAGATATTCAAGGGCTTATATCCGTCATTTATTTAAAGCTAAGGAAATGTTAGCAATGCGATTATGTGTACTCCATAATTTATACTTCTTTAATACTATGATGGAAGAAATTAGAAATGCACTTGATGAGGGAAAATTTGCCCAGTATAAAAAACAAAAATTAGAAGGCTTTCAGCAAAATTTAAAATAATACAAGACCAGTCCTTGTTAATCTTATCAAATTATCAAAGAAACCATTTTTCAATAATGAAAAATGGTTTCTTTGTATTTAGTACCTTAGTATAGCATCTTTATACAGTTAATAACACTTCTTATTATATTACAAAGATTTCCCTTTATTATTTAAATTTATTCTCCCTAGAATACTGCCTTTTTGCGTGCTTTTTTGCACGCAAATTGCCACAAAAGTAGCCTTATTTGCTGAAAAAGTAATGTGATTATTGTGCAGTGTGTGGAAAAGTAAAAAAATATAAAAAAACACTTGCACGCATAATATTTGCGTGCTATAATAAGCTCAACAAAAACAAAGAAATAAAAGCACGCAAATATTGCAAATAGAAACGGAGGCTATCACATGAAATATATTGAATTTGACGAAACAAGAAAACTTGATTTAATCCTTTTAGGCAGAGTAACCATTGATTTTAACCCAGCTTACAACGAACAGGTAAAAGAGGATTTTAAACCATTAAAAAAAGTACATATGTTTGAAAAATTTGTAGGCGGTTCTCCAGCAAACATTGCAGTAGGTGTAACCAGACATGGTTTAAAGGCAGGATTTATCGGAAAAGTTTCAGCCGACCAATTTGGTGAATATGTCGTTGATTACTTTAATGAACAGGGAATTGACACCTCCCACATTACAAAATGTACAAATGGTGAAAAATTAGGATTAACCTTTACAGAAATGTTATCTAGCAAAGAAAGCAGCATATTGATGTATCGCAATCGCATTGCAGACTTACAGTTATCTGTAGATGACATAGACGAAGAATATATTAAAAGTGCAAAAGCAATCTTAGTTTCTGGTACGGCTTTAGCAGAA
>CAMXTM010000056.1 GCA_947246775.1 uncultured Clostridium sp.
GCTAAATAAAATATTTAAACTTCCTGCTGTTTCAATACCGCTTATTTTTCTAACTAATACATTGTCTTTTAACATTTTGCCCATGTTTTGCGCTGAAACAATCGCAATCATAAGTGGTAAGCCCTCTGGCACAGCCATAACAATAATGATAACCGCTAACATAACTGCTTCTACAATATCATTTACAAGTACCATCCAATTAGAGCAATAAGCTGCAACCAATGTCATATCAAAACCATTGTGTACAAAAATTCTCTGGAACAACAATGCTACTGCAATCAGTATACCACCTAAATAACCAAATTTACTAATACCATTTGCAAGATTTGTTAGTTTTACTTTTAATGGGGATTCTCTGTCATCATCTGTTTGCAATTCACTTGCAATTTTACCATAAACAGATTTATCACCTACGGTAGTTACTTCCATAACACCATTGCCAGAGCAAACAATTGTACCTCTAAAAACTTTATAGGCATTTAAAAAGTCCATTGCTTTTGTTTCATCATCTTTGTAATCGCTTGGAATAGCTTTCTTTTTTGCTTCCTTACTTTCACCATTTAATACAGATTGGTCTACATTGATATTGCCATCAATTAAATTACCATCAGCAGGTATTTTATCTCCTGACTGCAATATAATACAATCACCTACAACAATATCATCAATAGAAATTTCTACTACTTCATCATTGCGATAGGCTTTACATTTAATTTTAGATGCTTCATCTTGCAATTTTTGAAAAGCATTTTCATTGCGATATTCTGAAAATGTTGACACAAATGTCGCAAGGATTACTGCCATCGCAATACCCACTGATTCATACCACTCTGTTTGTCCCAAAAATGCAAACACAACATTGATAATTAATGCAACACAAAGTATTTTAATCATAGGGTCGCCAAAATTTCCTTTTAATTTTTCCCAAAAACCCTCTGATTTTACTTCACTTAGGCGATTATCACCATGCTGCTGCCTGCTCTTTAGGACTTCTTCGTCTGTTAATCCCAACTTCCTCATTTTTAATATTTCCCTCCTTATTAACGCTTACAAGTTCGTATTCATTTTATGGTTAAAATCTACTTTTAATTGATTTAAGCGTTCTACATCTTGCTGTCTTTTTTGCTGCGCCTCTTGCTGTATTTTTTGTGTTTCTTCAATACCACTTACAATTGTTTGCCATGTTTTTTCCAGTGTCTCTATTTTAACAGAACTACCTGAGGCAAGTTGTGTTGTCAATTTTGACTGATTAGCTGTATTTTGTGCATTTTTTAATAACATTTCGTTTGTTCTTTCGTCTAATGCTGCCATTGCTTCTGACTGTATTTTTTGTCTTTTTAAAAGAATAGCTTGTGTTAGTGCCTGCTTAAACACAGGCAACGTAATAATAAAAGCGGAGTTGATTTTTCTAATTAAATTCAGATTGCTAAACTGCATTGTTTTAATCATAGGCACAGACTGCATTGCTACATTCTCTGCTATGCGCAAATCCATTACCCTTTGGTCTAGCACTTCTTTTGCTTGTTCCAATCCTATAATATCCATTTGCAAAACAGCATCTTGAGATTGCTCATACTCTTTACGCATTTGTTCTAAATATTGGTCAATCTCTTTTACCCCCTGCTCTCCTGCCAATATATATTTTACAAGACTTTGATAATATTCTACATTTGTTTGAAACATTTGCTCTAATTTTTGGTTAGAATCTTTTATTTCGTTTTCATATTCTTTCAATTTAATATAAACTTTATCTACTTCATTTCCCATAGTATGATATTTAGATAATACTTGGTCTATTTGCTTTTTTGCTCCACCAAACAGTTTACCAAAAACACCCTTTTTTTCTTCTGCTGTAATTTCTTCTAAATCAAATTTATCCATAATTTTACCAAGCGTTTTTAACAGTTCTCCTGAATCTGTAATTTGATTCATATTAACACTATTTAATATTTGGTCAGAGCATTTTGAAATTCCTTCTGCTGCTTCTGCTCCAAAGGACACAAGCTGCTGTGGTTGATAAACATCTATTGTACTGACAATATCATCTATTTCCCGAGAATTTACAAGTTGTTTTGTCATTTCTTGCCTTTGTTCTACAATATTATACTCCTTTATTTCCTCTAATTCCACACTTTCCTGATTTTGTTGTACTGTTGTTGGCTTAAATTGTAATGCCATGTTATTTCCTCCTCCCAAATATCTTATTTAATAAACCATTTTCTGTTGTAATACTTTTAGCCATTCTTTCCAATTTTGTTCTCTCTGGTACTTCTAGTTGAAAGAAATATTCTCCTATTTCATATTCCTCAAAAGCATTTCTGCTAATATATTTATCAATATTACGATAACCTGTAGGTGTAAACACAACAATATCAAATCCTACTAAATTTAAAAAAAGCAAATAAATAGCATCTTCTAATGTTGCTACCGTTTCATTGACAGAAACAACAACTACTTTAGGAATTTCTTTTGTAAAATCAAATTGTTGTATTAATTGTAATGTTCTCTTATCTAAATTTAGCACTATATAAAGTATTATTTTTTCTATTTCTGTTTCGCTTGTTTCAATCCAATGTAAATCTATCATTTCTTGCGCTTTTTCTAATATATAATTCTGTGTTTCCAAATTCAAAAAATCATAGCGATAATCCGAATGTTTCTTTACATTTTCTATCAATATTTTATCATTTTTTAAAAATTGCGAAACATTAGTATAAAAATGTCCTACTTTTGCAATATACGGAAAATTTTTAATAAATATTGTATTTTCTGTCAAAAGTTCTCCTATACTCTTAAAATATTCTGTTTTGCTGCCATTTACTCCATTGATTTTTACAAATATATTTGGTATTGTTACAACATTATTTTTTGTTTCAAAATTAGGACGATATTTTGCTTCTTCTTTCCAAATTATACCAATTTCTTCATATATCATTTTTAATGTTACTGCCTTAGTACGACTAAATTGCCTTTGACGATATAATCCAGTATCTGTATAAAGCAATGTATCTAATTCTCTTTCTGCTTGATAAGCTGTTGTTGCTTGTTTTATTTTGATTTCTTTTTTAGGAAAATCAAATAACTCACTATCATTTGGTAATTCTACTACGATGCCTCCCCATTGTTCAAAAATATTCTGATATTCTTTTTTAGGTGAAATATACAAAACATCTATAGGCAAATAACAAAGCAAATTTAAAAATAATGCCTGATTTTTATTGATTTTTCCATAATATAAAAATAAAGGTAGATTTTCATAGTCAAATTGTTTTAATAACTCACTACTATAACGATTTAACCAGCAAATTAACTTCAATGCTACATTATAAATTTTAGAAATACTATTTTCTTGGTATTGTTCTATTGTTACAAAAAATGCTCTTTTTAAAAGATTTTGAAGCATATCATTTCCTAGTAATATAATTTTTTCTGACAACTGTTGTAGCATATCCTCTTTATTATCATATCTCTGTAAACGTAATGCATTACTTTCTTCTATTGAAGGATTTTCTATACTATTTTCTATTATTATAAATTGCTTTCCATTTTGTTTTAAATCTTCTTTTAATTTATATAATCTATTTTGATATAATTCTATTTGGTCAATACCTATATATTGTACAAAAAAATTATAATAATGATTTCTGTCTAATAATACTCTTTGACTATTTGTTTGAAATATTTTTTCCCAAAAATCTCCTTGTAACCATGTATTTGTTTTTATTAACTCTGCTACAGACTTTATATCCTGTTTTGTTTTTTCTTGTTGTTGCAATATATTTAAGTCAATATTTTTAAAATGCTTTTGAGGTTGTCCTCTCCTTTTACCATATATTACATCTGCCCATATTCCTTTATCATCTACTTTGAAATAAGAAGATTCATCACTAAAATGAACATAGGCAATATCACAGCCACTCAAACATAGCACTCTCAAAATATAAAGCTCATATTTTGAAATTTCTCCCTCATAAATTATTTTAGGTACATTTTGTTCTCCTAAGTAACATAACATATTGCCAAAATCCAACTTTAACCAACACATAAATTTTACAAATGTATTTTTTAATATATTCATGTTTTTTTGGTTTAAGCTCAGTTCTGACAAAACATAATATATTGCATCTGCAATATTTTTTTGTATTCTTTGTGGCACAAAATCCAACCACTTTTCTATGACATTGTAATATAAATTTTGGTTTATTTCAAAAGTAAACTGACCTCCTTTATTAAAAAACGACGATACAGCATTTTCATCTGGTTGAAGTAATTTTTTTGAAATATATTTTCCATTTTTTTGACAAGCAATTTGTAATCTTCTTTCCCATATTAGCAATTCATCATCAAAACCAATCAATCTGCAAAAGTAAACGCCTTTCCCTTCTCTATCAGAAAGGGGCTTAAAATAGTTTTCTTTATTACTACACTTTAATTTTTGATATATCATTTATGATTCCCCTTTCATAATACATAGCAAAAACAATTTTTATAAAATTCTAAACTATTTATTTTTTTACTATTTCTTATATAAAAATACAGCTTATATAAAATTAAATTTTTATATAAGCTTATATTTTTATAATGCCCCTAAAAGTTACAATAAATTTTGTATTGTCTCTGTTATATGTGCATAATCCTTTTTCACTTGTTCAAATAACTCCTCTGTCTGCCCATCATACTGCTGATTTCCTCTTAACTGTTCAGATAAGGCATTAGAAGACTCATACAATGTAGTTAATGATAAATTTTGGCTAATTCCTTTTAAAGTATGCGCTGCACGAAATGCTTCTTCCATATTTTTTTGCTCCATAGAACTACAAAGCAAATCATAACTTTTATCATTTAAAACTTTTAACAAAAATTTTTTAATTCTTTCTTCTGTCCTCAGTCTGCTTTCTACTCCTGCATAATCTGCTCCCATTATTTCATAACATTCTTTTACAGTCATTTTTTCTTTCCTCCATTTAATTCTCTTTATCATCATCTGAATGTTGTTCTGACCAAACAGTTTCTATTGTTTTATCATAAAATTGGTAGCTATCACCGCCATTATGTTTTGCCGTATACAACGCTTTATCTGCCATTTGGAATAATGTATCATAATCTTTTTGTTGGCAATCCTCTGATGATGCAATTCCCATACTTACATTAATTTGGAAATCTTTGTATTTTCCATGCAAATTTTTAAATACTCTTTCTATTGGTGGTTGTGTTGCGTGTTTATATTCCATAAAAATTAAAAACTCGTCTCCACCCATGCGTGCTGCGATGTCGGCACTACGAATACTATCTTTAATTGTACTTGCTACATATTTTAAAATTTCGTCTCCAAATTGATGTCCATATTTATCATTTGCTTCTCTAAAATCATCAATATCAATCAAAAGCATAATATATTTTTTTTCTTTTTTTGTTGCCAAATCAGAAGCAATTCTACCTTTTGCCACAGTATGATTTAATAATCCTGTTAAAGAATCTTGTGCAATTGCCAATTCTAAACGATTTACTTTTTCTAAATATTCATGAATGTCTACAATCTTTCCAATTGCTCCTTCATATCGTGGTGGTTCTTCATTTGTCCACATAGATTTTGCTACTATTTCACTCCATCTTTGATTACCATTAATATTTAAAAGATAAGTTTCTTTTATAATAGAATCTTCTGGTGTTGTTTCTTGTAATTTTGTCAAAAGATGTTCAAAATCTTTTTGTGAAAATACTTGACTACCAAATGCACTTTGTTTTGGATTTAATATCATTTCTGGCATACTCAAATATTCTGCTCCCCACTGAGAAAGTATCAACATTTCTGGCATAGCTGTATACTCAAACTGTATTTCTTTTGACATATTTGAAAAGAACTGATATTTCATTCTTTCATGTTCTAACAAACGAAATGTTCTTTCAGATACATTTAATTCACCTATATCCATCATTTGTCTTTCTACTGTGTCAAACAAGTCTCTTTCAAAATGACTTGATACAGAAGTTTCGCTAAATTCCTTTTTCAAAGTATCTGAAACGTCTTTTAAACATTCCATCAATATAGGATTAAATACACCACATTCTCCATTTAATATCATATCTACTGCTTTTTCATGAGTAAAAGCAGCTTTATAAACTCTTTCGCTTGTCAAAGCATCATAAACATCAGCAAGTGCAACGACTTGCGCTGCAATAGGGATTTCTTCTCCCTTTAAACCATCAGGATAGCCTCTACCATCATATCTTTCATGATGCCATCTACAAATTTGATACCCTACTTGTATCAGTGGCTCATTTTCTCTCATAGGAATACAACTTAACATTTTTGCGCCTGCCGCAGAATGTGTTTTCATTATTTCAAATTCCTCTTTTGTTAAACGCCCAGGTTTATTTAAAATTTCACCTGGTATTGCAATTTTTCCAATATCATGCAATGCAGAAGCATTACAAATTAAAGAAATATCTTTTTTAGAAATATCATACTTATCTGTCTTTTCTATTAATTTTTTCAGCAATAATTCTGTTAAAGTATGAACGTGTAAAACGTGTAAGCCACTTTCTCCATTACGAAATTCTACTATATTAGACAAAATTTCAATCATTAAACGATTATCTTTTTCTTTTTCATAAAGTTGCTCTGTTACCATATGAGCTAATTCTTTTTGTTTTGCTGCAAGCATAATGGTACTAGTAACACGACGTTGTACTACTCTTTCATCAAATGGTCTACTGATATAATCTAACACACCCAAATCATATGCTTTATCCATATAAGAAGGCACTGTTTCTGCTGAAATCATAATAACTGGCACACTCTTAATCCAACCATTTTTATTCATAACAGCAAGCATTTCAAAACCGTCCATAACAGGCATTACAATATCCAAAAGCATAAGAGAAATTTCTTGTTCTTGGTTATGTAAAATACCTGCTGCTTCCATACCATTTTCTGCTTCTATTATGTCAAATTCACCTGATAACATATCAGATAACAAAGAGCGATTAATCTCTGAATCATCTACAATTAATATTTTTCTTCTTGTCACTCTATATCAATCCTTCCATAATCTGCTTATATTTATTTTAAGTATTTTTTAAGTATTTGTATCAGCCTATCTACATCAATAGGCTTAGAAATATGTTCATTCATTCCACATTCTAATGAATGTTGTATATCTTCAGAAAATGCATCTGCTGTCATAGCAATAATAGGTAAATTTACATCAGAACGTTCTTTTAATGCTCTGATTGCCTTTGCAGCATCATAGCCACTCATAATAGGCATACGAATATCCATTAATATAACATCAAAATATCCAATTTCAGATTGCTTAAAAATATCTACACAAACTTGACCATTTTCTGCTCTTTCTAACTCAAAGCCAGCCTCTGTCAAAATATCCTCTGCAATTTCCCAGTTTAAATCATTATCTTCTGCTAACAATATACGCTTTCCAGCAAAATTTTGTTCTATCTGTTGTTCCTGTATGGTTTCTTGTTTTTCTTCTTTTAGTATAAAACGGCTTAATCCTAAAAACAAATTTGATTTAAACAAAGGCTTTGATATAAAACCGCTTGCACCTGCTGCAATTGCTTCATCTTCTATATCGCTCCAATCATATGCAGATATAATCAATATTGGAATTTCATTGCCTACTTGCTTTCTAATTTCTTTCATCGTTTGCAAACCGTCCATATCAGGCATTTTCCAATCCAATAATACAATTTGATAATCATCTCCATCTTGATGATGTTTTGCAACCATTTCTACTGCCGTTTTTCCATCTAATGCCCATTCCGCATTTATACCAATTTCCTTTAATGAAAAAACAGCACTTTGACAAAGGTCTTTGTTATTATCTGCTACCAATACATTCCATGGTGGTAATATCATATCTTCTTCTTTCATAAATGCTTTTTCCAAGTCTAATACAATATAAAATTCGCTTCCCTCACCAGGTGTGCTTTTTAATTCTATTGTACCTCCCATAGTATCAACAATATATTTTGTAATTGCCATGCCTAATCCAGTACCCTCTGTTTTATAAACTTGGTCTTTTTGTTCTCTTGCAAATTTTTCAAAAATCTTTTCTTGAAATTCTTTTGTCATTCCAATGCCAGTATCTTTTACCCTAAAGTGACATCTTACATAATTTTCTCCAAGCGGAGATTCTTCTTGTTCTAAATATACTCTAATACTACCATCTTCTGGCGTAAATTTGATTGCATTAGATAAAAGGTTAATCAATACTTGATTTAATCTTACACTATCACAAAATACATCTTCATTTCTAATTTTTTGTATAAAAATATCAAAATGTTGTTTTTTTGCTTTTACTTGTGGCTGTACTATATTTACAATACTTTCCATTGTTTCACGCAAAGAAATTTGGTGTATATTTAATGTTAGTTTTCCACTTTCAATTTTAGACATATCTAAAACATCATTAATTAACCCTAATAAATGTTTACTAGACAATGTAATTTTAGCTAAACAATCCTTTACCCTTGCAGTATCATCTATATTTGCTACAGCAATTGCTGTCATACCAACAATACCATTCATTGGTGTACGAATGTCATGGCTCATATTAGAAAGAAATTCGCTTTTTGCTTTATTCGCTTTGATAGCTTCTTTTTTTGCTTCATTCAATTCTTTTAACTGTTGTTGTGACATTCTAAAATATAATATAAATATAATCAAAATGCCAACTAATATCACACCACAAGCTTCTAATATTGCATATTGCCTTACATTACCTAATTCTCTAATACTATCATTTAAAACCCCATATGGCATAACTGCTACTAAATACCATTTAGAATTTGGTAAAGAAGAACAATAAAGTTGTTGGTACATATCATTTACTACAATTAACGTAGAGTAATTTTCATTTTTATTCATTGCATCTTGCAATTCCTGTGCATAATGTTCTGGTGTTTTTCCATTTACCTCTGAAAAAATCTCTCTTACACGATTAAAATAGTTTTCTTGGTAGCCCTCTCGACTTCTAATGACAAAGCTACCATCTTTACGGATAATATGAAAATACATCATAGAATTTTTTTCATCTAACGCCAGTGCCTTTTCTAAATAGGTCATAGGCAAAGCTACTACTAATGATGTACTTTCATTTCCATTTTCCATAGGATATTTTGCATCAATTGCCAACATTAAAACTTTGTTTTTATTTTTGTCATAACCAGTTGTCATTCTTTTACTTTTGTCTTGTAATACTTCTTTAAATTCTTCTTGATTGACAATTTCTATTGGATTTCCATAAACTATTTGTTCTTGTCCATTTTCTGTATAAAGTGCTAAATAAGTAAAGTCACGAATTTCAGCACTAAAAGCTAACTCTTGCAACATTTCTTCACTATATCTTGCACTTTCTTCTGGTGTACGTTTTACAATACCTTGTGCTTGTGACAATTTTAACTCAATAATTGCATCAAACTTTTGGTGAATTTGTTTGCTCATTTCTGACATATAAATTGCACCTATTTCAGTAATAGCAATTTCACTTTTTGAACTCATATAAGAACCTACCCAAATAAAAACAGCGGTACAAAGCACAATTAAACTAATACCACTTATTGCCAAAAAGCGTTTTGTCATTTTAAACATTGACTAACTCTCCTCCTTTGTACAGTTCAATCAAATATAATTTGTTTTATCACAAAATTATACTACATAAATATTCTACAAAAGTCAATGTTGCTTTTTTATACTACATTTATTATACTATTTATATTTTCTATATAAACATTTATTTTTTGCATAAAATACTTACTATACAAATAATAATAACTGTTTAAATTACCCTATATTTTCCTTTACTTAGTTATATTACACTGAGCATATCATATCATATTCAATTATGATATGCAATAGAATGAAGTAATTCATTATAGTGTTTTTCATTAAAAAAA
>CAMXTM010000057.1 GCA_947246775.1 uncultured Clostridium sp.
GACATGAACCAGCTCAGAAAACAACTAAATCTCTGTCAGTCAGAGCTTGAAGCAGTAAAACGAGATTTGCTAAAAATCAGTCATATTGATGTTCCACTTGCTCATATTAAAAGATGTCAAAATAGTATTGAAATGCAAAGTAGATATTGTAGTATGTTTGAAAATGTCATATATCATGTTAGTAGACTATATGAGAGCAATGAAAATAAATTGATTGAGGATAGTGAAAATGTGAGAATAGTAGCAAGTAGGGATAATTTTGAAAATAGGAGCTTGAGAGGGATTGCATCAATATTTTATATGGCACTTCAAAATAGATAAAAGGAGGGATTGACAGTGATACAGGAAATTGCAATTGATACAAAAAAGTTGCAGAATGACATAGAGAATTTGAAAAATGTTTTAAAGCGGTTGCAAACAGAAAAAACAAAAATGATACAAGAGATACAAGAACTAAATACGATGTGGAAAGGAAAAGCAAACCAGCAATTTGCGCAACAATTTCGATTAGATTGTCAATCTTTTGAAAACCTGTGTAATGTAATCAATGAAATGATAAGAGCATTGGAAAATGCAAAAACAGAATATGAACAGTGTGATAGTAAAGTAAATTCTCTTGTTTGTGCAATTAAGATATAAGAGGTGATAAAAAATGGCATTAGGAATTGGGGCAGCACTTGCGCTAGAGTCCCTTCGGGCTAGGTTTGCAGATGCGAGTATTTTGGTAGATACGGCTGTTATGGTTTCAAAAGCGAATGAAGTTTCAAAAGCAATATCGAATATGGATAAATCTTTTCAAGAGATACAGACGATTGTTGGTAAAATAGGAAATTATTGGATAGGAGAAGCGAGCCAACACCATCAAAAGATGTTTTATGATGAAAGAGATGATATTGCTAGTATATTGAGTCGACTAAAAGAGCATCCAGAGGATTTGAAACTGATGGCAGCAGGATATGAACAAACAGAAAAAGAGTTGACTGAAGCAAACCAGCAGTTAAAGAGTAATTATATTTAATAAGAGGGTGGCAGCATGAAAAGTGAAAGTAGAATACAAATGGATTTTTCGAGAGCCTATGACGATGCAAAACGCCTTGATGATATAGCAAGGAGATTAAAACAGTTGTCTCAGTCTAATTTAGAAGAATCTATGCAAAATCTGGCAACTTCTTGGAAAGGAGAGAATGCAGTTTCTTTTGTTAGAAAGGAGCAGCAGTTGCAAAGAGATATAAAAGATACAGCAAATAATTTGAATCGCATTGCAGATGATATACGTACTGTAGCAAGACGAGTGTATGAAGCAGAAAAGCAGGCATATCAGATTGCGATGAAAAGAGAAACCGCGTCAGGCGGCGGTGGGGGCGGCGCATGGTAAGACTATAAAGCAGTTTGCTTTTAGTAATAGATAATATAAAAAAGTGTTTTATTTAAAGGAGGAAAAATATTATGTCATCAAAATTTAGAGTAACACCATCAAAACTAAGACAAGAAGCAGATAGCTTAGAAACATTGTGTCATCAGTTTAATGAGAGTGTAAACAAATTAAAAAGTGAGAAAGATAGATTGGCTGGTCAATGGAAAGGAGAGGCAAATACTATATTTAATCAAGAAGTAGAAAAAGATTTACAAAAGTTTACTCAATTTTTTACAGGTGTTAAAGATTATGCATCAAAATTGCGTGATAATGCGCAAAAATATGAAGATGCAGAAAACAAGAACACAACTATTGCAAGAGTAAGAAAGGCGTAATGTTTTACAATTTTATATAAAAAAGAAAAGGAGAAATGATAATATGAACGGCGAATTATTAGTAACACCTCAAGAGTTAAAAAATACAGCTAACAATTTTAAGACTATAAATGGTAGAGTAAAAAGTATTACAGACCAAATGATGCAAAAGGTAAAAAGTTTGCGTACTTCCTTTGAGGGCGATGCAGCAAATGCTTATATTAGAAAATTTGAAGCATTGCAGGAAGACATGAGACAAATCTACAATAAAATCAATGAGCACGTAGAAGACTTAAATGAAATGGCTACAAACTATGAAAGAGCTGAGTCAACAAATGTTCAAACAAACTCTGCTTTAAAAACAGATTATATCTAAAAAGTCACATTGAGCAAAAATAATTACATAGAAGTATAAAATTTTAAGGCTTTGCTTCTGTTAGGGGCAAAGCCTTGAAAGGATTGTGGAGATATTTATGAAAAAAATATGGGGAAAGAAAATTTTAGCAACTGGCGTTATAACAGTGATGATGTGTTGTAATGTATTTGCAGCAAAAGAAGCAGGAAAAATACTGAGTTATGGTACACAAGACCAAGATATTATATTTTATTTGCAAAATCCAGGGGAAGACTATAGTATACAGTGTCAAATTGGTACAAATGAAGCAAAAGCAGTAGAAACCTATCCCATTGCGGATACACCAACACCAATAGAGACTGTTGTGCTGATAGATAATTCGTTATCAACAGGAGAACAATACCGTAGCATGATAAATGAAATCTTGTCAAAGTTGGCAGCGGACAAGCTAGATGGGGAACTGTTTACGATAGCGACCTTTTCCAATGAACCAAATTATATCATACAAAAAGAAACAGATACAGCACAAATACAGCAAGCAATAGAAAAAATTAGCTACACATGGCAAGAAACCTATTTGACCGATGTATTGTATGAAGTTTTAGAAGAAATCAATCAACAAAATGACAACATATTAAAAAGAATCTTGATTGTTTCAGATGGCGCAGATGATAAATCAATAGGCTATACCAAAGAGGAACTTCATGCCCTTTTACAAAAAGCACCTTGTCCAATTTATACTATGGGTTGTACCAATGATAATAATGAACAGTTAAAAAATATGTTTTCTCTCTCGAGAATGACAGGAGGAGAATATTACTTATTGGACGAAGTAAGTGATGCTATGACAGTGGTAAACGATATAAAAAATTTGAATCAGTCTGTAAAAGTAATTGTGACACCAAAAGAGGAAGACTGTGATGGTAGTAAAAAAGGAGTGCATTTTGTAGTAAGTGCAGCAGGCAAAACGTATATGGATTCTGTAGAAATGGCAATGCCTTTTCATATTAAAAGTACAGAAGAAGAAAAATCATTTCCAATGCAATATGTGTTGATTGGTGGTGGCATTGTTTTAGTAGGTATTATTGTTGGTGTAATCGTATTTTTAAAGAAGAAAAAAGATGAAACAAATAAATTTGTTTCGGCAAGTGCAGCAGAGCCAGTACAAAATGTAAAAAGTACACCACAAGAACGTCATACACAAATGCTAGGTGGTGACAATGAAAATAATGGTAGAAAAACAGTATTTTTGTGGCAGGAAAGTGTTTCTCATACATTGATACTAGAAGATGTCAATAATCCTGTAAAACGATTTGAAGTTTCATTAGATACGCCTGTATTAGTAGGATATAACAACAACTGTCAAATTTGTTTAAACTATGATGAAACCGTTTCAGGTGAGCATTGTTATATTTATTTGGAAAATGATAAATTCTATGTTGAAAATAGGAGTCGCTCTAATGGTACACTTTTAGATGGTAAAAGGGTAGTAAATGCTACAGAGCTTTATTCAGGCTGTATTTTATTGCTTGGCAAATTGAGTATGAAGGTGGAAATCAGATAATGAAAATCCATTATGCAGTATTAAATGATGTAGGACTAGTAAGAAAAAGAAATGAAGACAGCGTGTTTTGCGCACAAGATGGAGAAGATGGAATTTTTTTGGTTGCAGACGGCATGGGCGGACATAGTGGAGGATTACGAGCCAGTAGTATTATAAAACAAAAAACGCTTGTATGGTGGGAAAAGTATTTAAAATTAGAAAAAAAGCCAAGTTTTTTACAGTCATTGGAGGAATTAAAAGAAGTATTTGCGGAATGTAACGAAATGATATTAGAGGGTACTGAAAAAGGAGAAATTTGTGGTTCAACATTGGTTGCTCTTTGGATAAAACAAAGTAGGTATGCTGTGTTTTCTTGTGGAGATAGTCGTTGTTATCAAGTAGAATGGGGTTTTTTGTCAAGTGAGTTCCGCCGTTTAACAACAGATGATGTTTGGGAAAACCAGCAGAGTAATATGATAGGGCTGAGTGAGGAGCAAATTCAAAAGCATAAAAATTTTGGTAAATTAGTGCGTGCGATAGGTGTAAAAGCGAATTTTAGCTGTAGTGTGCAGAGCAATCAAATAGAAACGAAAACAGTATTTGCGCTGTGTAGTGATGGTGTGTATAAATATTGTACAGAAAATTATTTAAAAAAGCAAATGTTAAAGTGTTTTAAGACAGATGATTTTAAGATGTATGTCATAAAAATTCGTGACAAAGTTTATGAAAATGGTGCAGCAGATAACTTGTCACTTATTTTGGTAAAAGTGAGTGAGTAATTTTATTGTACTAGTTATGATTGAAATGTAATTGTATCATGATTATACTAGAGAGGGGCAAGGTGTAGATGATAGATGAGTGAATTTAAGGTAAAAATTACAAATATGAAAGCTGCTGTAGAACAACAGAATGATGTTGTGAGACAGCTAAAAGATTTAAAAAATGAGATTCAGCAAGTGCAAAGAGGATTAAGTTTTGAAATTGCACAAAAAGAACGAATTCGGCAAAGATTAAAAACAGTACAAAGTGAAGTGACAAAGGAGTATACTGGAATCAATAAAGCAGTAAAAACATTGGATAATATTGCTAATGTCTATGAGACAACAGAGGCAAAACTTGCAGGAATAGAAGTACCAAAAAGGAATACGATGACTAATATCAATGATGTTATAGATTATATTAGTGATAGTGGTTCTATTGGTATATTAAGTGGTATAACAGCAGGAGTAGGAGCTGGAGTAGAATGGGGCTTTGATAAACTTGTATCAATAGCCAAATCAAAAACAAAAATAAGTGAAACACTTTTTGATGCTAGAGATGAAAAGAGTAATATATGGAAAGAAAAACATTATAGTAAAAATAAAAAAGATTTGCAAGATAGTGCAATAGAAGCCTTTAAACTGATTAGTAAAAAATGGGCATTTAGTGATACTTGGCTTCAGATGGAAGAAACCTATGGAGATAAAGATGGCACTCATGTAAGTCAATCATTGGATATGCTGAAATTTAGTTCCTATGCGCAAATGTATGCTGGCTTGTATTACATAGATAAAGAAACAGGTGAAAAGAGACTCAATCCAGCAATAGGAGCAGAAGCAGGCTTTACCTTTTCAGCTCTGACGGCACAACAACAAATGCAACTAGGCAATGATTTTTTGGGAGCTTATTTAACTACAGAAGAAACATTTGGAAGAGTAAGTGCAAATGGAAGTATTGTAGCAGGTTTTCGAGATGCCGATGGTAACTTTAATCCAACAATACATGGAAATTTAAGTGCAGAAGCGATTCTTGCAGAAGTTTCTGCAAAGGGCGGCGTAAAAGTACTTGGAACTGATGTTGGTGTAAAAGGTTCTGTAAATGTTGGTGTAGGCGCTCATGCAGAATTTGGGTTTAAAGATGGAAAATTTAGTATGGACGTTGGTGCATCTTTGGGCATTGGAGGAAGTGTAAAACTGGAGATTGATTTTAGTGATACAATAGATGCCATAGCAAGTAAAGCAAAAGCGATGTGGCCATCATTTTGGTAAAGGAAGGATAGATAAATTATGACAGAGAAAGCAAAGTTATTTCCGATTGGGACAGTGGTAATATTAAAAGAATCGACAGCAGCGCTGATGATTTCAGGGTATTTAGCGGAGTCTGAACAAAGACCAAATTATATTTGGGATTATTCTGGATTTTTGTATCCTATAGGCTTGCAGGACGAGACAGAAGTGTATACTTTTGACCATAGCCAAATTGAACATATTTTGGCGTTTGGCTATCAAGATGGAGAAACATTTGCATTTATGCAAAAAATACAACAAATAGCCGCAAATTTGTATGAAGCAGCAAAAAAAGAGAGTCAAAGAACAAATGAAAATCAACAGGGAGAGGGTGAAAAAGATGTTTGAGCGTACATTGCCAATTGGTTCAGTGGTATCTTTGTATGGAGCAGATAAGCGTTTGATGATATTGGGTTATGTCAAATATTTAAAAGGAAATAATGAAAAAGTGTATGATTATTGTGGCTGTACCTATCCAGAAGGATATTTAGATGCAGAATCAACGGCGGTATTTGACCATGATGATATTGAGCATATTTATGCGCTGGGATTTCAAGATGAAGTACAATTTCATTTTCGGGAACGTTTGAGTGAGATATTAAAGCAAAGAGAAGAAGAGAATTTTACAGAGGAAGGATAAAATTGTAAGAGTCCTATATTTCTAAATGAAATATGGGACTTTTGTATTGTGAATGAGGCAATAGAGAAAGAAAGAAAAATTTTAGTTGTGAAACACTGAAAAAGTATTTATAATAGAGTTGAAATGTAAAATAGCGTTATAGGGAGTTATAACAAAGGAGAACGAGTATGATTTCGCAAAATATGAAAGATTTGATTAAAAAGAGTGAAGGGATTAGTAGTTTATTTACAGATGCTAGAAAATTAAAAGAAAAATATGGTGTTGAGAATGTATATGATTTTGGGATTGGTAATCCGAATGTAAAAGCGCCAGAAGCGATAAATCAAACAGCAATCAAGATATTAGAGCAAGAAGATTCTTTACATATTCATGGATATACAGATAGTGTAGGTTATGTTGAGGTACGCAAAAAAATTGCTAATAGTATTAACCATCGTTTTGATACTCATTTTGACGCTAAAAATATTGTTATGACAGTAGGGGCAGCAGGGGGACTGAATGTGATATTTAAGGTACTTTTGAATGTAGGAGAAGAAGTAATCACCTTTGCGCCTTATTTTAGTGAATATGATGCCTATGCGATGAATGTAGGGGCAGTATTGCGTGCTGTTCCGCCTAATGTAGAGACATTTTTGCCTGATTTGAATACACTGGAAAAATATATTACAGAAAAAACAAAAGTAGTGCTGATAAATTCGCCTAATAATCCAACAGGCGTGGTATATGATGAAAGTATTATAGCAGAAATAGGGTGTATTTTGGAGGAAAAGCAAAAAGAATATGGCACAACAATTTATTTAATTTCAGATGAGCCATATAGGGAATTGGTGTATGATGGAGCTGAAGTACCATATGTACCTAATTATTATAAAAATACGATTGTTGCGTATTCTTTTTCAAAATCGCTGTCATTGCCAGGTGATAGAATAGGTTATTTGGTATTGCCAAGTGAAATGGAGGGTTATGAAGAAATTTGTCAAGCTGCGGAAGTAGCAACGAGAGTGTTGGGCTTTGTGAACGCGCCTGCTTTGCAGCAAAAAGTGGTAGCAGAGTGCTGCGATGAGTTAACAGATGTTGCTTTTTATGATGCAAATAGAGAAATGCTTTATACTGCATTGCAGGAATATGGTTATAAATGTATTAAGCCACAAGGTGCTTTTTATCTTTTTGTGAAGGCATTGGAAGAAGATGATAAAGCATTTTGTAAAAAGGCACAAGAGTATCGATTGCTTTTGACGCCAGCGATAGGATTTGGTTGTAAAGGATATGTTCGTATTGCCTATTGCGTTTCAAGAGAGACAATAGAAAATGCATTACCTGCTTTTAAACAACTAGCAGAATATTATGGTGTAGTAAAAGAGTAACCATTTTGTGTTGTACTGCATAGTATGCTAGTAATAAGAAAGGGGGAAGCAATGTGTATTATTTTGGAAAAGATTTTGAAAAAGAATCAGAAATACAATCCCTTTTGGACGACTTTTTAAAACAAAAAGAATTAAAAGATAAAAAACAGTGTGCTACTGCTCAGACAGAACAAAAAAAATAAAAAATGCTAAGCTCATTTCTTGTAATTGGTATAAGAAATGGGCTTATTTATTTACAAAATGGTAAAAAAATGTTACACTGATGTATAGTAATTTTATATTTTACATAAAAGAAAGAAGCGATATTGATGATAGACCTTCACGTTCATTCCTATTATTCTGATGGTACATTTTCGCCAGAAGCACTTGTCATACAGGCAAAAAAGCGGAATTTGCTTGCACTTGCACTAACAGACCATGATACCATAGATGGTTTATCATTATTCCATGAAGCGGGACAAAGATATCAATTAGAAACCATATCAGGTATTGAATTTGCGGCACAATATAATCATTTTCGCAATCAAGAAATTCATATTGTGGGGCTTGGGTTTTCGCTTAATTCTAAAGAATTGGTAGAGCGAATGAAACAAATTACCGATGCACGTGAGGCACGTAATGAGAAGATGCTTTTTGCACTTCAGCGTTTGGGGTTTGCTATTTCTTATGATGATATAAAGCAAAATGCAGGAGGAAATATCATTACAAGGGCGCATTTTGCGAATGTTTTGGTTAATAAACATATTGTAAAGTCAACGACAGAGGCTTTTGAAAAATATCTTGGTACTGGCAAGCCTGCTTTTGTAGAAAGAGAAGCGCTTTCCCCAGAATTATGTATACAGATAATACAAAAAGCAGGTGGCGTTGCTGTGTTGGCGCACCCTACACTGTATCAAATGGATTATGCCCAAATTGAAATATTGTGTAAGGAATTAAAGAGTTATGGTTTAAATGGGATAGAGACACAGTATTCTAGTTATTCTACAGAACAAAGTAAAAAAATAACACAAATAGCAGACAAGTTTTGCTTGTTGTATAGTGGTGGTAGTGATTTTCATGGGAAGAATAAACCAAATGTGCAAATTGGGGTGGGCAAAAATAACTTAAATATTCCATATACTTTTTGGGAAGCACTTAAAAAACAATGTCATGATGTGACATAATATATTTTGTATCATTACTAATAAAATTTTTATAGATTAAGGAGATGTTTTTTATTATGTCTATTGAAAAAGTAAAAGCATATTTTGAACAGTTTGGTAGAGCGCAAGATGTGCTAGAATTTGAAACTTCTTCTGCTACGGTAGAGTTGGCAGCAGAAGCAGCACATGTAATACCAGCACGTATTACAAAAACATTAGCATTTCAAAAAGAGGATAGTTGTATTTTGATTGCGATGGCAGGAGATGCTAAAATTGATAATAGAAAATTTAAAGATGAGTTTTCAATGAAAGCAAAAATGCTTTCTCCAGAACAAACGCTTGCTCTTACTGGTCATGCAATAGGTGGTGTTTGTCCTTTTGCTGTACCTGAAACGGTAAAAACATATACTGATGTGTCGTTAAAACGCTTTGAGACAGTTTTTCCAGCAGCGGGCAGTAGTAATTCTGCGATAGAGTTAACTTGTGATGAGCTATTTGAATATGGTAAATGTGAAAAATGGATTGATGTTTGTAAGGGTTGGGAAGAAGAATAAAACCTCTATTTTTGGTATGTTTTTATTGCAAAATGGCAAAATATGTGATACACTGGAGTAGTCAATAAAAAATTATTATATGAAATGGAGAAATACTATGAGAATATCTACGAAAGGACGTTATGGTATCCGTCTTATGCTTTGTTTAGCATTACAATATCAAAATTCAGGTCATATGCCTTTAAGAACGATTGCAAAAAATCAAGAAATTTCCGAAAAATATTTAGAACAGATTATCAATCCACTTACAAAAGCAGGTTTAGTACAAAGTTTTAGAGGAGCGCAAGGGGGATATGCCCTTGTCAAGAATCCAACTGAGATTACAGTTGGTGCTATATTGCGTGTATTAGAGGGTTCTCTTTCTCCTGTGGATTGTTTGGAGCATACACAGTGCAAACGTGCTGATGTATGCGCTTCTCTTTTTCTGTGGCAAAAAATCAAAACGGCGATAGATGACATTGTAGATAATACAACTCT
>CAMXTM010000058.1 GCA_947246775.1 uncultured Clostridium sp.
ATTTACAAAAAAATGGAAGAATGAATATTTCTTCTGTAGTAAAAGAGAAAACAGAAAATATTAAAAAAGATGTATTAACTTATAAAAAAATGCAAATGATAAAGGAAGAAGATAAATATTATTCTTTATTAAAAGTAGAACTAAAAACAGGACGGCATCATCAAATTAGAGTCCAATTTTCTTATGCAGGGATTCCTATTTGGGGTGATCAAAAATATAATACATTACAAATATGGAAAAAGGGGATTGCACCAGCATTGTGGGCATATCAACTAACATTTACACATCCTAAAACAAATAAGGATATTGTATTACAGTATTTTCCAAAACAAGAACCTTTTTCAAAGTTTACAATTTTTGAATAAATTTGTCATTATTCTATTGTTGTATTTTTTTAATTTTATATTATAATAAATTTGTAGGAAAAGAACAATTTCGTTCTTTTCTTTAGAAAAAATATTAGCAATCATAAAAGCTATTGGCTAACAATATAAAATAAATAACCCAAAAGGAGGGTTACATATGCAAAGAAAGTACACAAAAAAAGCGCAAGCTGTATTACAGTTGGCACAAGAATCTGCTTTGAAATTAGGAAATCGTTTTATTGGCACAGAGCATATTCTTTTAGGATTAACATTGGTTAAAGATAGTGTAGCTTGTAAAGCGTTAGAAGAACAAGATGTGACATCAGATAGTATATTTGAAAAAATTGCAACATTAATAAGTCATAGTGCTATTTCTTATATACCACAAGATTTTACGCCAGGTGCAAAAAGAGTACTAGAATTTAGTAATCAAGAAGCACAACAAATGGGAACAGGATATGTAGGTACAGAACATTTGCTTTTAGCACTCATGAAAGAGACAGATAGTATTGCTGTTAAAATATTGATAATAATGGGAGTAAATGCACAAAAATTATATGAAGATATTTTGATGATGTTGGGAGAAAGTGAAAGTCAGATTATTCCTGGTATGGGGCATTATGGAGAACTTTCTTCTGAAAGGTCAACAATAACGGAATGTTTGGATAAATATGGTAGAGATTTCACAAAATTAGCAAAAAATAATAAATTTGATCCTATTATTGGTAGAGAAAGAGAAATTGAGAGAATTATACAAATATTAAGTAGAAGAACAAAAAATAGTCCTTGTCTTGTTGGCGACCCTGGTGTTGGCAAAACTGCTATTGTAGAGGGACTAGCTCAAAAAGTAGCAGAAGGTAATATTCCATCTACATTAAAAGATAAAAAAATTATTAGTCTTGATTTGTCTTCTATGGTGGCTGGTTCTAAATATCGTGGAGAATTTGAGGAACGTATGAAAAAATCATTAAAAGAAGTGCAAAGTGATGGGAATATTATATTATTTATTGATGAAATTCATACAATTATTGGAGCAGGTGCGGCAGAGGGTGCTATTGATGCATCTAATATATTAAAACCTTTATTAGCAAGAGGGGAAATACAGCTTATAGGTGCTACTACATTGGAGGAATATCGGAAATATATTGAAAAAGATGCAGCATTTGAAAGAAGATTTCAGCCAGTAAAAGTGGAAGAGCCAGAAGAAGAAAAAGCAATTAGTATGTTGAAAGGATTAAAAGACCGTTATGAGGTACACCATAACGTTACTATTACAGATGAAGCTTTAGAGGCTGCTGTAAAAATGTCTATTCGTTATTTGCCTGATAGATTTTTACCAGATAAGGCAATTGATTTAATTGATGAAGCTGCTTCTAGTTTGCGTTTACGAACAGTCACAATGCCATTAAATATAAAAGAATTAGAAGAAAAACTAGAAGAACTAGAAAAAGAAAAAGAAGAAGCAATTAAGACAGAAGAATTTGAAAAGGCTGGAGAAATGAAAAAACAACAAACTGAATTAAAAAGGCAATTAGAGCAGGCAAAAACAGTATGGCAGCAAAATAATAAGCAAAGTGAACAAACAGTAACAAAGGAAGACATAGCAGATGTTGTTGCAAAATGGACAGGTATCCCTGTAAAAAGTTTAGAAGAAGAAGAAAGTCAAAAATTACTTCGACTAGAAGAAGAATTGCATAAAAGAGTTGTTGGTCAGGAAGAAGCTGTTTCTTCTATTGCAAAAGCTGTGCGTCGGGGACGTGTAGGATTGAAGGACCCAAGCCGTCCAATTGGCTCTTTTTTGTTTTTAGGTCCAACAGGAGTAGGAAAAACAGAATTATCTAAGGCATTAGCAGAGGTTTTATGTGGTGATGAATCGGCTATGATACGTATTGATATGTCAGAATATATGGAAAAGCATAGTGTTTCTCGTCTGATAGGTTCTCCTCCAGGTTATGTAGGATATGAAGAGGGGGGACAACTAAGTGAAAAAGTACGTAGGAATCCTTATTCCGTTATATTATTTGATGAAATAGAAAAAGCTTCTTCTGATGTCTTTAATGTATTGTTGCAAGTATTAGATGATGGTCATATCACAGATGGTCATGGAAGAAAAATAGATTTTAAAAATACAGTTATTATTATGACATCTAATGCGGGCGCAAAAAATATTGCTGCTCCAAAAAGACTTGGTTTTGTCACTGTTGATAATGAGGAACAAAATTATGAGACAATGAAAAAAAATGTTATGGATGAAGTAAAACAAATTTTTAAACCAGAGTTTTTAAATCGTATTGATGATATTATTGTATTCCATACATTGAATAAGGAAAATCTGAAACAAATTGTATCTCTTATGAGTAAGACTCTTATTGATAGAGCAAAAGAAAATATGCAAATTGATTTATCTTTTTCAGAAGAGGCTATTTCTCTTATTGCTACAGAAGGATATGATCAAGCTTATGGAGCAAGACCGTTACGTAGAGCAATACAATCAAAAATTGAAAACTTTTTTGCTGAGCAATATTTGGAGGGGAAATTTCAAAAGGGTGACATGGTAGAGGTAAATGTAGATAATGAAAATTTTGTATTACAGAAAGTAGAAAAAGCTAATTGATGTAATTAGGAGAGTTCTTCAATTTTATTTATTGTAAGAACTTCTCCATTTCTTTATATTTGAATGAAATATAAAGAAATTTTAAATTTTCAGTATACCAAGTTTATTTTTTATGATATAATATTTTTATAATAAAGTCATAGGAATCTGTAGTTACGTATTTACAATCAGGAGGCAAAGAAAATGGGCGTAATAGAAGAATTAATTAGACAAGAAAATAATGATACAATTAGTTTTGGCAACTATTTGTTAGATTCCAAAAAGAAAGTATTAGATTTTGAAGTAAAAGGTAATTTGTATAAAGTAAAAACATTTAAAGAAATTACAAAACTAGAAAAAAATGGAAAAATGATATTAGAAACTGTTCCTGGTGCAACAATACATAATTTTGATATGACTGAAAAAGGAGTTAATTTTGTTGTAGAGGGAAAAGAGGACTTACAATTGACATTAGAGTTGGAGCCTGAAATGGAATATAAAATTTTAGTTGATAGTGTTAATGTAGGTAAAATAAAAACAAATATGGCTGGAAAAGTAAATTTTAGTGTTGAGATGCAGCAAAATGTGACAAAAACAGTAGAAATCAAGAAAATGAATTGATGCTAGTAAACTAAACTATGGACTGTGTGAAAACAGTCCATTTTTTAATTATAGAGAAAGATGTGATAATAATTTGAAAGCAAAAACAGTATATAAATGTGTAGAGTGTGGCTATGAATCATTAAAATGGATGGGACGTTGCGTAGAGTGTGGTGCGTGGAATAGTTTTGAAGAAATTAGTTCTATTAGTAATAAAAAAGTAAGTGAAACAAATGCAAAAAAAGTAATTTCTAAAGCACTAAAATTAGTAAATGTGGAAGTAGGAACAAATCAAAGGATACTAACAGGTATCAATGAATTTGATAGAGTGATGGGAGGCGGTGTTGTAAAGGATTCTGTAACAATCTTGACATCTCCTCCAGGTGGTGGAAAATCTACATTAACACTAGCTATTGCAGGAGAAATTGCAAAGCAAGGAAAAAGAGTACTTTATGCTACTGGAGAAGAAAGTGACAGTCAAATAAAAAATAGAGCTGACCGTATATTAGAGCAAATACATGAAAATATATGGATTATTGCAGATACAAGTTTAAATAGTGTATTAGATGCTATTATAGAAGTAGATGCAGATTTGATTATTGCAGATAGTATACAAACATTTGCATTAGATGAATTTTTACCAGCAAGAGCGGGTAATCCAACACAAACAATGGAGTGTGCTAATACGTTAGTGCAATGTGCAAAAAATAAAGAAAGACAAAGAGCAGTTATACTTATTGGACAAATGAATAAAAATGATGAAATGGCAGGCTTACGTTCGTTGGAACATTTAGTGGATACAGTATTACTTATGGAAGGAAATCATGAAGAAGATTTAAGAAGCATTGTTGCTACAAAAAATAGATTTGGTAGTACGGGAGAAATGGGATTTTTCACTATGACAGAAAGAGGACTTATTTCTATTGATAATCCTTCTGAATATTTTGTTACAAAAAGAGAAAAAAATGAAATGGTTTCAGGGAGTACAATTACTGTAATACGAGAGGGTTCTCGTCCTGTCATTTCAGAAATAGAAAGTCTTGTTTCAAATTCATTTACACCATATCCTTCACGTATTTGTGAAGCAATGAAAAAAGACCAAATGAATACACTTATTTCTATATTAGAACAAAAGGGAAAGGTATCATTGTATGATAAGAATGTTGTAATAAAAACAACAGGAGGTATTAAGCTAAAAGAGCAAGCTGTTAATTTAGCCGTGATTATGTGTATTGCTTCTTCAGTGTATAATAAAGCAATACCTTGGGATTATGCTTTTATTGCTGATGTAGGATTAACAGGAGAATTAAAAAAAGTACCATCAATAGAAACTAGAGTGAAAGAATTAGATAGAATGGGTTTTGCAAAAGTGTTTATAGCAAAAAATGCCATGAGGAAAATAATACTAAAAAATATTGAAGTCATAGAATGTAAAACTTTAATACAAGTAATTACCTATTGTATAGGTAAAAAATAATTTTTTAACAATGATAGTTTACGAATGAGAGAATTTATATTATAATATTATACTATACTTAATAAAATAAAGGAGGATTATTTGTGCAGGAGGTAAAAATTAATAAATTTAAGAAAGTTCTTGTAGCAAATAGAGGAGAAATTGCAATTCGTATTTATAGAGCATTAAATGAGCTTGGTATTCAAACAATAGGAATCTTTTCAAAAGAAGATAAATATTCTTTGTTTAGAACAAAAACAGATGAGGCTTATATGTTGAATAAGGAAAAAGGTCCTATTGATGCTTATTTAGATGTAAAAGAAATTATTCGTATAGCAAAAGCAAAGGGAGCTGATGCGATTCATCCAGGTTATGGCTTTTTGTCTGAAAATCCGGAATTTGTAGAAGCTTGTGAAAAAGCAGGTATTGCATTTATAGGCCCAGATAAAGAAGTTATGTATGCTATGGGAGATAAGATTTCTTCTAAGCAAATTGCAATAAAATGTGAAGTGCCTATTATACCAGGTGTTGACCATGCAGTAAAATCAGAAAAAGAAGTGATGGAAATTGCAGAGAAAGTTGGTTATCCTGTTATGCTTAAAGCTTCTAATGGCGGTGGTGGACGTGGAATGAGAATTGTCAATAATGCACAAGAAATGCCAAAAGAATTTGAAGAAGCAAGAAATGAGGCAAAGAAAGCATTTGGCGATGACAAAATATTTATTGAAAAATACCTAAGAAATCCAAAACATATTGAAGTACAGGTATTAGGTGATAAATATGGTAATGTAGTACATCTTTTTGATAGAGACTGTTCTGTGCAAAGAAGACATCAAAAGGTAGTAGAGTATGCTCCAGCTTCTACTATTAGTACAGAGACAAGAAAGAAGATATTTGCAGACGCAATTAAAATTGAAAAGTATGTAGGGTATAAAAATGCAGGCACACTAGAATTTTTAGTAGATGCAGATGAAAATTATTATTTTATAGAAATGAATCCTCGTATTCAAGTGGAACATACCGTTACAGAAGAAATAACAGGTATTGATATTGTACAAGCTCAAATTTTGATTGAAGAAGGATATCCACTAGATTCCCCTGAAATAAATATTCCTTCTCAAGAGTCTATTCATTGTAATGGTCATGCAATACAGATGAGAATTACAACAGAAGACCCGTCTAATAACTTTTTACCTGATACTGGAAAAATTTCTGTTTATCGTTCTGCAGCTGGAAATGGTATACGATTAGATGGTGGAACTGCTTATACCGGTGGTGAAATTACACCTTATTATGATAGTTTACTTGTAAAAGTAATTGCATATGATAGAGATTTTCAAAGAGCAACTAAAAAAGCAGTTAGAGCATTAAAAGAAACAAGAATTAGAGGAATTAAAACAAATATTCCTTTTTTAATAAATGTGCTACAAAGCAATACATTTATAGAGGGAAAATGTACTACAACATTTATAGAACAAACTCCTGAATTGTTTAAAATCACATTAGGTCAGGATAGGGCAACAAAGATTGCAGAGTTTATAGGTAACCAAATTGTAAATGAAACACATGGTAAAAAGCCTGAATTAGAACCAATTATAGTTCCTTCATTTGGTACAAATGAAAATATTGTTGGAGCAAGAGATAAATTCTTGAAGTTAGGTGCAAAAGAATATACTCAGCAGTTAATGAATGATAAAAGATTGTTTGTGACAGATAGTACTATGAGAGATGCTCATCAATCTTTAGTAGCAACACGTTTTAGGACAACAGACCTTGTAAAAGCAGCACCAGCAACAAACAAGGCAATGGCTAATGCTTTTTCTGTAGAAGCATGGGGTGGTGCAACATTTGATGTTGCTTACCGATTTTTAAAGGAATCCCCATGGATTCGCCTAGAATTATTGCGTAAATATATGCCAAATACTTTAATACAAATGCTTTTAAGAGCATCTAATGCTGTTGGTTATATGAATTATCCAGATAATGTAGTAAAGGAATTTATTCATGTTTCAGCTGAAACAGGTATTGATGTTTTTAGAATTTTTGATAGTTTAAATTGGATTGAAAATATGAAGATGCCGATAGAAGAAGCATTAAAAACAGGAAAAATTGTAGAGGGTGCTATTTGTTATACTGGAGATATATTGAATCCAAAAGAGAAAAAATATACAATTGATTATTATTTGAAAAAAGCAAAAGAATTGCAGGATATGGGTTGCCATATTTTTGCTATTAAAGATATGGCTGGTTTGTTAAAACCATATGCTGCAAAAGAATTATTTACTGCTTTAAAGTCAGAGTTAAATATTCCGTTACATTTGCATACACATGATACTACTGGAAATGGTGTTAGTACTGTATTGATGGCAGCAGAAGCAGGAGTAAACATTGTTGACCTTGCAATACAATCTATGAGTTCTTTGACGAGTCAGCCATCTATGAATGCAGTAGTAGAGGCATTACGTGGTACAGAAAGAGATACAGGATTATATATTGATGAATTAAACGAATTAAGTAGATATTATGCAGGTGTAAGACAAGTCTATAAAAATTTTGAAAGTGAAATGAATACACCAAACACAGAAATTTATAAATATGAAATTCCTGGTGGACAATATTCTAATTTATTAGCACAAGTAAAATCAATGGGTTCTGGAGATAATTTTGAGGAAATTAAGCAGCTTTATAAGCAAGCAAATGACTTACTTGGAAATATTGTAAAAGTAACACCATCTTCTAAAGTAGTAGGTGACATGGCAATATTTATGTCTAAAAATGGATTAAATAAAGATAATATATTAGTAGAGGGAAAAGATTTATCTTATCCAGATTCTATTGTAGGATATTTTTCAGGTAATATTGGTCAGCCAGATGGTGGTTTTCCTAAAGAATTGCAAAAAATTGTATTAAAAGGAAAAGAAGCTATTTCAGAACGTCCTGGGAAATTATTACCAGCAGAAGATTTTGATGCCATTAGAAATCATCTTACACAATCTTATGCTATGAAACACATTACCGATAAAAATGTGATTAGTTATGCTTTGTATCCAAAAGTATACGATGATTATTGTGATTATCAAGAATATTATAATGATGTTTCACAATTAGAAAGTCATATTTTCTTTTATGGTTTGTCAAAAGGAGAAGAAACAAGCATTAATATTGGAGAAGGAAAAGATTTACTTATTAGATATGTTGATGCTTCTGAAGCAAATGAAGATGGTATGCGTTCTTTAACTTTTGAAATTAATGGTGTTATGAGAGAAGTAAAAATTCAAGATAAAAATTTAGAAGTTAATACGAATAGGATATTAAAAGCAGATAAAAATAATCCTTGTCACTTAGGTTCTACAATACCAGGTACTGTTGGTAAGATATTTGTAAAAGAAGGCGATGCTGTTACTAAAAACATGGTATTGATGACGGTAGAAGCAATGAAAATGGAAACTTCTGTATTATCTAAGGTAGATGGTGTTGTAGATAAAATTTATATTAAAGAAGGAGAAAAAGTTAGTCAAGAAGAACTTCTTATTTCTTTTGTATTAAATGAAGAAGATGAAAAATAAAACCAAGCTATTAAAAGAGGGATATCTATGAAAAGTCAAATTATTGATATTGGTTTAAATCTAATGAATAAACAATTTGATATTGATAGAGCAGAAGTAATAGAAAGAGCGGAAAAGGAGAATGTTACTCCTTTAATTATTACTGGAGTGCATTTAAATGATAGTAAGAAAGCAACAAATTTTGCAGAAAAGTATCCTAATAAGCTTTATTGCACTGTTGGAGTACATCCTCATGATGCAAAAACTTGTAATAAAAATACAATATCAGAATTACGAAAATTAGCAAAAAAACTACAAGTTTGCGCTATAGGGGAATGTGGATTAGATTATGATAGAGATTTTTCGCCAAGAGATGTACAAAGAAAATGGTTTGAGGAGCAAATTTTGTTGGCAGAAGAATTAAATATGCCTTTGTTTTTACATGAGCGAGCAGCGTTTACAGATTTTAAAAAAATAATGATGGAACATAAACAAATTTGTAACCGTTCAGTTGTACATTGTTTTACTGGTAATGGGACAGAATTACAAAACTATTTGAGAATGGGTTGTTTTATTGGTATTACAGGTTGGATTTGTGATGAAAGAAGAGGACAACATTTAAAAACATTGATTAAAATGATACCACTTGATAAATTGATGATTGAAACAGATGCTCCC
The DNA here is from genome assembly GCA_947246775.1 of uncultured Clostridium sp. Taxonomy (GTDB): domain Bacteria; phylum Bacillota; class Clostridia; order Lachnospirales; family Anaerotignaceae; genus Coprocola. Next base: position 9,238 of record CAMXTM010000058.1, read on the forward strand.
TTTTTGATTCCAAGAGATTTAAAAACAAATAGTAGAAGAAATGAACCTGCATATTTAAGACATATATTAAAAACAATTTCTAAATGTCTTAATAAGGAAGAAGATGAAGTGGCAGAAATAGTTACAAGAAATACAAAACAATTTTTTAATATCTGATAAAAAACCTCCTGATAAAAGAAAAAATCAGGAGGTTTTTGTTATTTTTAATTTCTAGGGTCTTCTCTCATAGCAATAATTGTTTTGTTAATTAAATCATCTAATTCCCAGCCTAACATTTCAGCTCCTTTGCGTATAACATCGCGAGAACAACCAGCAGCAAATGCTTTATCTTTAAATTTCTTTTTTGCAGATTTTAATTCCATATCTTGTACACTTTTAGATGGACGCATTTTTGCCGCAGCACCTAATAATCCAGATAATTCATCTACTGCAAAAAGAACTTTTTCCATTTCATGTTCTGGCTTTACATCTGCTACAAGTCCATATCCATGACTTGCTACTGCATGTATTATTCTTTCATCAATTCCTCTTTCTTTCATAATTTC